>DOHN01000161.1:0-342 GCA_003535195.1 Ruminiclostridium sp. | reverse complement strand
CAAACATAGAATCTGCAATGCGGCACAGATCTTCCACTTCAAGACAGATCTCAACCTGGGAAAGCTTTTTAATGGCCTGGCGCATGCCGGCCGTCAGGTTTCGTCCCGCTTTAATAGTATCCTCCATATCCTGCCTGGTCAGCCCTTCAACAACTATGGTCTCCTTATTCCGTCTTCCGGAGTATATTAAAATAACGATAAGCCATCCAAGAACACCCCCGATCAATGCAAAGGGGAGTGCCAGTTGAAAAATTAACTGAAGCAGCGCAAACACCAAAGCACCTGCAAGGATGGAAATAATCCTGCCTGTTCCTGTTACATTCAACAATTTCACCACCATCA
>DOHN01000031.1:8232-13079 GCA_003535195.1 Ruminiclostridium sp. | reverse complement strand
GTCAAAACCGGATCTTCCCCAATGGCTGTAATAATGATCCCGCCTAAGAGCAGTGTCAGAACAACCGGTGACAGAACACTTAGAAAGTTGCTTAGCCAGCGTCTTTGATTCAATTTTTCTCCCCCGCTTTCTTCCGGCCGTCGGGGGTGATTCCCGCCATCAAAAGGCCCAGCTGGCTGCTGTCGGCCTCCCTGCCTTCAACCTCTCCCACGATTTTTCCTTTATACATAACAATGATCCTGTCGCTTAAATTCATAATTTCGCTCAATTCACTGGAAACCAGCAATATGGCCTTATTCTGATTCCTCAGCTCCAGTATTTTTTTATGGATGAACTCGATAGATCCGATGTCCACACCCCTGGTAGGCTGGCTTGCAATCAGCACCTTGGGATCCGAATCAAACTCCCGGGCAATAATGATTTTTTGGGCATTGCCCCCGGAAAGCTGGGATACCTTGCCCTCCCTGTCAGAAATTCGGATATCGTACTGCTCTATGAGCTCATCCCTGTTTTTAGCAATATTATGCTTATCGAGAAGGCCACATCGGCAAAACTCCTTTTTTTGGTGATATCCGCTGATGAGATTGTCCCCCAGGGTCATATCCTTGCAAAGTCCCTGAGCATAACGGTCTTCCGGTATAATTCCGATGCCTTCCCGCCGGAGCCGCTCCGGCCACCGGTTGGTGATGTCTTTGTCATAAAGGGTCACCGACCCCTCCGTTGCCACCATAAGACCCGAGAGAACACTGACCAGCTGACTCTGGCCATTGCCCTCAACGCCCGCGACTCCTAATATTTCACCTTCCCGGATTTCAAAGCTGATTCGGTCGAGACATTTTTTGCCAGGCGCTGTTTCAGTAGAAATATCAGTCACCTTATAGGCAACCCTATTGCTTTTCAGGTCTTTAAATTCCCTGTTTACGTCCAGAATAACATCCCTGCCCACCATCATAGCGGCCAGCTCGGTAGGATTGGTTTCAGCGGTGTTCTTTGTACCGACTACCTTTCCTCTTCGGATGACAATGACTTTATCACTGATATCCATGACCTCCCGGAGCTTGTGCGTGATCAGTATGATGGTCTTGCCTTTTTTCTTCAATTCCCTCATGTTGAGGAGAAGCTCATCCACCTCCTGGGGTGTCAGTACTGCGGTAGGCTCGTCAAGGATGAGAATATCCACATTGCGATAGAGCATTTTTAAAATTTCCACACGTTGTTTGGCTCCAATGGAAATGTTTTCTACAATATCATCGGCCTTCAATTCAAATTTATAGGCATCGATAATCTTCTGAACCTCATCTTTTTCGCTCCGGACATTGATGATGGGGCTATTTACCCTGACGTTCTTTGCAAGTTTAATTTTCTTGTTGATTTCAACTCCCAGCATGATATTCTCAAAGACCGTCAGGCTGGGTACCAGCTTAAAATGCTGGTGCACCATGCCCAGCCCCTGGTTGATGGCATCCAGGGGGGAATTGAAGTTGACCTGCTTTTCCCTTATATAAAGCTCCCCGCCCGTGGGGCGCTGCAATCCATAGAACATATTCATGAGAGTCGTTTTACCGGCTCCGTTCTCACCCACAATGGCGGTAATTTCCC
Organism: Ruminiclostridium sp.; assembly: GCA_003535195.1. GTDB lineage: Bacteria > Bacillota > Clostridia > DSM-8532 > DSM-8532 > DTU059. The sequence goes on along the minus strand of DOHN01000031.1, from coordinate 11,480 downwards.
CCTGCTCGATGGAGAGATTGATATGGTCATTTGCAATAAAATCCCCATATTTTTTTGTAAGATCAACCGCTTGAATTACAGCCATACCTTGCTCCTTGGTAACCGGAAAGGAAAAGGACGGTTCCCGCGCTCAAAAAGGAGGCGCGAAAATGCCGTCCTATGCTTCCTGTCTAATCGTTGGGCATATTCAAATTTGTCAGCTTGGTTTTGTCAAAGGTCTCCCCAGCCTGGGCATCGGTCACTTTGATTTCGCCGCCGGAAATTTTTTTTGAGATATCTTTCAGTTCAGCTTTTATTTCATCCCACTTGGCCCGTCCGCCAGACTGAATTTTTCCTTCAATGACGCTTAAATCTGTAATGCCTGTCGCTTTGGAAGCCAAATCGTAGCTTAGTACCTTGCCCCGGACCTTATCCATGGTGTTGTTTTTGAAGTGTTCGGAAATCTTAAAAACCGGGACCTCCGTATTTTTAAGAACACTTGTCAGAATATGGCCAGGCTGATTCGCGTCTTTATTAGCGTCCACCTCTATTGAAAGCTTTTTAACTTCCTTGGCTTTCGCGTCAACCCCGTCGCCCACCGCACCGGCTACCGTAAAGATTACATTGGCGCCGTCAGAATAATAGGTATTTGCTTTTGTCGCCCCTGCCGCCGAATCGGTAAAGCCTGCGTTATAGTCACTGTAATAGGTATACTTTACGTCCAGCTTTTTGGCTTCATAGTTGATGCCTTCCGCAAAGCCGTAGCTGAAAACAGTGATGCCATTTGACTTGGTGCCGCCCAAAAATCCGACCTTCCGGCCCTTATCCCCGGTCGTAAAGGAATAGTCCGCTGCACTAAACAGCGTAGAGGCATTTTCATTGACCAGTGTGGTCAAAGCCCCTGCAAGGAAGGAAGCTTCGTGAACATCAAACAATACCGAAATAACATTTTGGTGCTTCACGCTGCCATTGGCATTGACATTGGGATTGTCATTAAAGACCACAAAGGTTGTGTCGGGGTATTTTTCGGCAATGGGCTTATTGCCTCCTACGCCGTTAATAAGGGCGTCAAAATTGTATTCCAGACTGAAAATAAGCTTGTACCCCGTTGCTGCCAGCTGTTCAAGGCTGCCGGGGATATCTGTCGCCTCAACAACCTTATAGGCAATTCCCATATCCTTCTTTACCTTTTCAAGACCTGCAATGGCTGATTCATTGTAGCCGTTGTCATTGGCGCCGGCAGCAGAAGTTATAAGAGCAATGCCAAGATTATTTTTAGTTTTGGAGCCATCGCGGCATGCTGCCAGTCCCACGGACAACAGCACGGAAATTGCCGCCAGAAAGCATATAAATTTTCCTGTACGCGTTCTTAACATTTTTCACACTCCTCGTATTGCCAGTATAAATAAGTTGGCATGATTTTCATTTTCTATACTTTCCAAAACAAAATCATTTGATTCACATATTTCTTGATCAGCCTTTTATTCAAAACGTCAGCCGAAACCCGAAAAAACTCTTGGAGGACAGAGCAAAGAAAGTTGAAAGAAGGAGAGGCTGTTGTGGCGGATTAAAAGGCTTGACCATATATTATATTGAAAGCATGAAAGGAGGAGACAATATGTTTCCGCAAGTCGACAGAGACCGGAGAGACAGAAACCGGGGCAGGGATAGAGATAGAGATCGTGACAGAGACCGGGATAGGGACAGAGATAGAGATAGGGATAGGGATAGGGACCGGGATCGCAGATTTCCCTTTGATTTTTTAAGATTTTTCTTTCCCGTACCCTTTTTCAGGCCATATCCGTCATACCCATATAACCCTCAGTATCCCCAATATTCTCAATACCCTCAGCAATACGGTCCTCCGTCAGGCCCCCCTCCAGCCTACATTCCCGGCCAGCCCGCAGGTGTTTTTGCGGTGGACCCCGGTGCAATAAGCCGATGCCTCTTTCGGTTCACCTATATTTGGACCTATCAGAGACCCTTCTGGTATTTCCCTACTTTTGTCGGCCCCAGATCGATAGCCGGTTATAGATGGACCGGATTTAACTGGGTATACTGGGGACTGGATTTAAGCGAAATCAGGTCATTCACCTGTGTTTAAAGCCGGCACAGCCGTTCATGTGTATGTGGGGATGAAAAAGAGCCTGGCATAAACAGCCTCGGCTCTTGTATTTTGCACTTTATGCATCTTATTTAATTTTTGAACATAGTTTTTTTGACCGGCTTTTTAAAAATATTACTTCCCGACTTTTTTGTCAAAAAAGTACCCGTATTGCTGCGGGATCTGCCTGTAATAACCTTTTTTTAAGGCCGACTCGCCTGTTTTTATATGCCGGATGGATTCGGACCACTGGCTTTGCAGCTTCCTGGCGTTTTCAATATTGGCGCTGCTCTGCTTGAACACCTCTTCCATCTTTGACTTTATTAAATGTTTCAGCTCGGCGGACTCCTCGGTATCCTCTTCCTGATTTTCTTTACACAGCTGATCCAGAGCCGCAAACCGGTCAATATACTTCTGCCTTTCTGCCAGCAGACCGTTAAGTGAATTGTAGTCCTTTTCAGTCAGAACCGCAGACTGTACGACGGTGTTTTCATATATTTCTCTGGCGAGCTCCAGCTTTTGTCTCAGCAATTCAACAGCGCTGCAGGCATTATCCATTTAAATCAGCCTCCCGATGAAAAGTACTGCAGTATACTAAGCTGCGAATTCATGGTATTGATATAGCTTTCCATTACTGAAAACATATTGTAATAATATTCTTCCTTATCTTCAAGCTTAACCAGCATTTCGTCAATTCTGTCCTGGTAATCGTCAATATTATCGTTGATAATATTATTAAACTCCGAGGAATCCCCCGCAAAGCCTGCCATTTCTATAAGTGTTCCTTTTCTGTCTGAACTGTTTCTGTAAGTGGATATATTATCCTGCAATATATCGAACAGCCGAAAAGCAATGCCTTCCTCAGCAGTCCTGATGCTTCTCTGAGTCGAATCCAGGGTGCGAACGGTGCTTAAGCCGGGATGGGAAGTGGAAGATCTGCAAAATAAGTTCATGACGCTATCCGCATCCTCTTCCAGGGCTTCTTTTAATTTTTTCTCATCAATGACCAGCTTGCCCTTGTCTTCGTAATTTTTGCTGGTGGTAATACCGATTTTGGTAAAGGTAACACCTACGCCGTCCACAACGCTATAAACAGTCTGACGCATTTTGGTCAGCAGGGTCTGTATGGTGGTATCATTTCGCAGCAATCCGGTTTTTGCTTTTT
>DOHN01000031.1:0-7886 GCA_003535195.1 Ruminiclostridium sp. | reverse complement strand
CAGCAGCTTATAGGTAATGCCGTCCTTGGTGATGGTATTGCTGCTTCTGGTTATTTTCTGCCCGTCCAGCGTGATGACTGCATCTTTGCCCTCTGTATATTGAGTTACCTTGGCGCCTGTCAAAAAACTGCTCCCGGTCTCACTGATGCTCAAGGTATCGCCGGCGCCGGTCTTTTTAGAAATCAGGCTGAAAGTATCTGCGATGTCATCATATTTCATGGTAACGCCGGCATCGGAATCATTAATTTTCTCCATCATCTCCTGAAGAGTTATGGTGGCAGAAAATGCAAAGGTTTTTCCATTGATAGTCAGATTGACATAACCGCCTTCGTCAAAGGTAAACGCGTCAGCCGTCTTCCTGGAGACCTGGGCAAGCGTATCGGATTTATTCAGCCGGTTGCTCAAATTATCACCTAAAGCAAACCCTAAATCATTTAATGCACTGGTGGCGCCGCCATCTATAGAAATGCCGTAGACACCGGAATCAGCAACTTCGGAAATATTGAGGCAGCCGCCAGCATCCTCCGACAGAAGCACCTTGCCGCCGCCTACCTGCTTATCAACAAGAGCTTGAAGGCTCGAAAGATCNNAAATTATCACCTAAAGCAAACCCTAAATCACTTAATGCACTGGTGGTGCCGCCGCTTACAGAAATGCCGTACACACCTGAAAGAGCAACCTCAGAAATATTGAGGCAGCCGCCTGCATCCTCCGACAGAAGCACCTTGCCGCCGCCTACCTGCTTATCAACAAGAGCTTGAAGGCTCGAAAGATCTGTGACGGTTTCATCTATAGTAATGGTATAGGATTGGCCATCCAGAGTCAATTTAAAATCTTTTCCGACAGCATCTGCATAATTGGCGGCAGCGGAGGCCGTGACTCCCTTGGTGACCTGTAAAGCACTGCTGTAGGAAGCCGAGGTCGCCAGATTATTGACAACCAGCGTATGCGTCCCCGCCATAGCGCTACTGCTGGCGCTGACAGCTGCCGCAGAGCTGTTGCTGTTGTTGATTTTGAAAGCTTTGTAAGTCGATGCTGAGAGCATATAGCTGTCTTTATTCAATATATCGAAATATTTATCATTAAAAGCCCTTAGGGAATTGGAAACTTCCCTGTAGGCATCCCTTCTCCATTCAGCCAGCTGTTTCTGCTGGTAAAGCTTATTCAGCGGAATTCTTGCAGCATCCATCATCGATTTGACAAGGGCATCGGTATCCAGTCCGCTTACCAGACCGGTTATTCGGCTTGTATTTACATTGCTGTTATTGTTGGTGCTTTGAATTGAAGCCATTCAAAAATCCCTCCTAACGGATAAAATCCAGTAAACTGTTCTGTATGACCTGTGCGCCGGATGCCAAAGATGCCTGGTAAACTGTTTTTGCAGACATCAGTTCGATGGCCGCCTTGTCGAGGTCTATATCTTCATTCTTGCTCAATAATTCTGTAAAGACTGTGCTATTGCTGCTCAAACGCTTCTGGACAAGCCCGAGATAATTGTATTTTGCCCCCAGCTCCGCCCTGGAGGTGAGCATCCGGTTTAGATCTTTATCCAGATCGCTCAGCACACTGTCGATTTTGAGCTCATAGGTAACAATTGTAGCGCTTGCAGGAGGGCCTTCGCTGTATTCGGCTGTCTTATAAGAGGTTTCTCCTTCAAGAGCCAATTGCAGCTTTGTGATAGTGTCAAAAAGGCCTTCTCCGTTGCTGCCGAATACTTCAAAACCTTCTTCATTAATCGAGATCTGGTTTGATGATCCTATTCTGTACTCAATCTCCTGTTTGTCCCCTGTTACCCTGTTGGCCGCATTAGCCAGAACGAAAGCTTCGTAATCACTGTCTGAAACACTGGCCGGGACCACCCCGCCCAGCGATAAATACTGGCCTCTGTACAGAATTTTTTCTCCGACAGCGGTGGTTTCTGTTGCAAAAGGTTTTTTATCCGTATCATAGCCGGCAAAAATATATCTGCCGGAATAGCTTGAGTTTGCCAGGTCAAGAAGGTTTGCCCTAAGCTCCAAAATCTCAGACTTTATTTTTTCTGCATCTTCATCTCCTACTGTGGAGTTGGAAGCTTCCACCGTAAGGTAACGGATTCGTTGGATCGTTTCATTTACATTGTTAAGGGTCGATTCAGAGATGCCGATCCAGGACAAAGCGTCATCGGTGTTTTTTTCATACTGCTCCACCTTGGAAAGGTAACTTCGCAGCTTCAAAATTCTGGCGGCAGCTACGGGATCATCCGATGCCACATTGACCTTCTTTTCGCTTGTAGTCTGCTGCAGAATCTTATCCAGCCTGCTTGAATTGGAATTGATATTACGCAGTACGTTATAGGTCATCATACTATTGGTAACCCTCATGGTAATCCTCCCTTAACCGGCACCCAGTCCGTTGATGGTGACATCCAGAATTTCATCCAGCACGCTGATCACTTGGGCGGCAGCGCTATAGGCCTGTTGAAATTTAACCAGATTGGTCGTCTCTTCGTTTAGAGATACTCCGGACACCGAAAGTCTTTTTTTCTCCGTTTGAGCAATTACACTGTCATAGCTTTTATTCAGCCTCTCGGCATATTGAGCAACCACGCCCATAGTTGCGGTGACAGAACCAATATAATATTCCGGAGTTCCTTCCTTAAAGACCCTGGTATCATAAAAAATATCAATCAGGGCACGTAAATTTTCACTGTTCTCGGCTTCACCTCCGGCAGAGGCGGCTGCGATCTTATTCAGATCATCTTTTATATCGGAGGTTATGGATATATTGGCAGCGGTTATATGGTCATACCTTGCATCCAGATCCGTATCGACAGCCGTAAAATCCGCCGTTGAAAGGCCGTTGAAGGAGAAAAAGCCTATGCCGGTTTCTCCATCAAGGGTCGTACCGTCCACATGCCCATTGGTATATTTGTTGCCATCTGCGAATATTCCCTCATTGAAAGCCTTTGCAAAAGTACGGGCGAAATTATCCAGCCTGTTTTTAAAATACAGAATGCCCTTATAGGTTCCATTAGTTCCATCCATATCCCTTAGATCCAAATAGCCCTTTAATTCTCCGCCTTCTATATCCACATCCATTCCGGTATCCGCCCACCTTATGCCATACATGCCGTTCGCGGCCGATCCGTCCTCTATGCCGTAGCATTCCAGTTCCCGGTAGTCAAAATGGTTTACAAGGCATATCCCATCCAGGGTAATCTGCATCCTGATATCCTTTACTCCGTTGGGCAGGGTTCCCGCTTGAACCTCGTTAACTTTTATATCGGCAATTGTTGACAATTGATCAATAACAACTGTCCTTTGGTCTCTTAAATCATTGGCAATGCTTCCGTCGAGCTCTGCCTTATAGATCATCTCATTTAAGTCAGATATCTGCCGTGAAAGGGAATTCATTTGATTGACCTTCACCTTAATATTGCTGTTATAATCCTCCCTGAGACTGTCCAAATCCGATGACGCATTCCGCAGGTACTGGCAAAAGGACTGGGCATTCTCAATGACCACCGATCGGCTCTGCTCGTTGCTGGGGTCGTTGCTGAGACCTTCCAGCGCATCGTAAAGGCCGTTGAGCACTTTTAGCAGCCCATTTTCCGGTACCTCATTCACAATCAATTCCAGTTCGGACTGGGCACTGCTCTTGATATTCCATTCTCCATACAGAACATTCTGTTCCCAGTATCTGTTATCCAAGAACTGATCCCGCATTCGCATGACGGTAAGGACATCGACCCCCGTACCCATCATACCTTTGCCATTACCAGTCTTGAGAGGGGTTGAAGCCTGCTGGGAGATGATCTGCCTGGAATAGCCTGTCGCTTCCGCATTGCTGATGTTATGATCAGTTACATAGATGCCCTGCTGACTTGCATACAGGCCCTTCATTGCGATATTTAAACCATAAAAAGGGTTCATAGACTATTACCTCCCCACCAGTCCCATCTGATTAATTATTCTGTCTAACATGCCGTCCATGGTATTAAGCACTTGCGCAGAGGCGTTGTAGGCATGCTGATATCGAATCAGGTTTGACATCTCTTCATCCATGGAAACCTCGGACAAAGCCTTTTTTTGGTTGAATGTCTCCTCCACCAGCGTACCCTGGTTCAGAGAAAAGGTCTCGGCCTCCTGTCCCTTTATTCCGACCCAATCGATGACGAGAGAAAAAAAGTCGTCTACGGTGGTTTTTACACCGTTGTACTGATAATATTTTTCTTCACCGAATTTTACAATACGGTTTGCATTGGATCCGTCACCGCTGTCACCCGTTTGTGAGGCCGCAATTTTTGCGCTGTCTTCCAGCTCCTCGTTGACCTTGATATTGCCGGCTTCAAAGGGTAGATCCTCATTGATTTTGACAAAAAAGTCAAGGCCTGTGCTCCCATCCAGCCCGATGCCGCTCCTGTGAATGGCGTTCACTTTTCTGGTCAAAAGGCTCACCAGCATATTCAGGCCTTTTCTAATTTCAGGAATTAGATTGGAAGAGCTGCCCATAAAATTAAACAGATCTGAATCGGCATCGACGTCGGCTTCCAAAACACCCGACTCGTCGGGAGAACCGTTATCAATGCTGCCCTTCCCTCCGACAACATGGCCTCTTGCCTCAATCAGACCTAAAAGCTTCCCTGAATCCAGCTTCACCTCAATGCCGGACCTTTCCCACACCACTGTGTTGAAAGTGCCGTTGGCGAGCCTGGTTCCACAGACCAATTGCTGGTAGTGGATCCCGTTTACCAGATTGGCGCCATTTATACTGACCCGGTACATGTTGCCGCTGTCTATCGAAACATCTACATCCATGTAAGTTGAAAGTTTGTCAATCAGGTAATTTAATTCGTCCCTGTAGTCATTGGCGTTGTCACCGTTAAGTTCAGCTTTTATGATAATCCCGTTCAGCTCAGCGATTCTTTTTGCAGCCACGTTGATCTCGTCCACCAGGGAAACGATCTGACCGTCGAGATCCTTCTGGATCTGATCCAGCTGCTTGTTGATCTGGCCGAATACATCCACAAGGCTGATTCCATATTCCAACAGCTGATCTCGGGCCATCAGGTTATCAGCATCCTTGGACAGTTCATCCCAGCCCGAGAAGAATTCGCTGAGACTGGTGGCAAGATCGTTGCTTGAAAGCTCTCCAAAAACTTCCTCTATATCCTCTACGGCGCCCGACATAGTATTCCAATAGCCCAGCCTGCTGTTTTCCTGCCTATAGATATTGTCCAGGAAAATGCTTCTCATCTGCCGGACCGTACTGACCTCAACACCCATGCCTATCTGCTTATTTCCAAAAGACAGGGGATATTGCTCACAGGATATGACATTTTGGCGCACATAGCCCTGCGTATTGACATTGGAAATATTGTGCCCCGTCGTATTCAAGGCCGTCTGACTGGTATACAGACCCGACTTGGCGAGCTGAAGGCCGCTAAAGGTTGAGCCCATTTTTTTCACTCCTTAAAGCTTATGAAAGGCTTTCATTATCTCTTGAGATTGACCAGCTCCTGAAGCATTTCATCAGCGGTTGTGATAACCCTGCTGCCGGCCTGGAAGCCTCTTTGGGTAATAATGAGAGAACTGAATTCACTGGACAGGTCCACATTGGACATTTCCAGACTTCCAGCTTTTAAAGCCCCGCTTCCCTCAGATCCAACCTTAACGCCGTTGGTAAAATCTCCTGAATTGGATGTAGCCACATATGTATTGGATCCATTCTTGGCAAGGCCGGCAGGGTTATCAAAGACAGCCATTGCAATCATGCCCAGGGGCTGCTGTTTCCCGTTGGAGTACACGCCCATAATAATGCCGTCGTTGCCAATGCTGAAATCTTCCAGGGTTCCGCTGGGATAGCCGTCCACCCTGTCGCTCTGAACCGAGCTGTCCGCACTGCTCATGGATATATTGGTAAAATCGATTTCTACAGTAAATGGCGCCGACCCCACTGACTTGCCCGGCTCAAATTTAACGGACTGTTTGATAGGAAAAGCATCATCACCTATCAGATTTCCTTTGCCGTCAAACCTCAAAAATCCGCTGCCGTCGGTAATACTCAGGCCTGAACTGGCGGGGATTTCCCAAAACCATTCGGTCTTAGGGTCAGCGGCATCTGAGCCGTCCACAAAGCATTTGGTGAGATTGACCTGCACCTCATAGCTTTCACCCAGGCTGTCATATACGGTCAGCGTGGTGCTGTACTGAGTATCATATGTTGTCGGCATGGTTTTGCTGGTAGTACTCACTGCCGGCTCCGAGGAATCCAGATTGCCGTCAAAGGTCGCATATTCCGTCGCCTTTGCCGCCAGAATATTTTTGCTCTTATTATAAGCATCAGAATATATGTTGATGGCCTCCACGGGCTTATCAATATCAAATTCATAGGTTCCGTCAGCCTGCTGCCTTCCGCCGTAATCCATCCAGCCGTATACATTTAGACCGTCGCTGGTAGTCAGGTTTCCGGTTTTGTCAACGATAAAATTACCTGCTCTTGTAAACAGATAGGAGCCGGTGTGGCCCGACCGTACAATAAAGAAGCCATTGCCGTTTATGGCCAGGTCGGTTTGATTTCCCGTACTTTCAGTACCGCCTCTGGTCATGATGGTGTCAATGGCCTGGACGCCCACGCCCAAACCGATCTGCCTGGGGTTGGTTCCGGCACGCCCGGTGCTCGAATCGGGAGCCGATGCGCCGCTCATGGTCTGGCTGAAAACATCACTGAATGTCACACGTCCCGATTTAAAACCTACAGTATTTACGTTTGCAATATTATTGCCGATTACGTCCATCTTTTCCTGGTGTGCTCTCAAACTCGAAACACCGGAGAACATACATCTCATCATAATAGATTTCCTCCATCCTTCTACTTTTGTATAATGCTGAAAATACTATCAACAGGTACGCTGACTTGGTTAAGGGTCGCTTTAACGTTTTCGCCTTCTTCGGCTGCGGATTCAACAACCGCAACGATAGGCACTTTTTTGCCGGTATTTTTATCAATGATCTCCAGTGCCACTTCTTTACCGATGTGATCATTCAGGTATTCCAAAATGGTCTGGGACTTCTTGTAATCATCGGACAGGATCGCATTTACATTGCCCTGGAAACCGTTCACAATGGCATAATCCTCGTAGCTGCCCTTCTGTATGCCGGCTACGGTCCCTTCTACATTAATGACATCCAGCGTGGAGCTGTCATAGACATAGCCCTTGCACTGCTGCCCGATCATGGAAGAAAGGCTGATCAGATTCTGCCTGTCATTATCGAAGACATAAGTCACTTCACTCGTCTTGACTTCCTGGCCTCCGACAATCAATGTGGTTACACCCGATCTGATTTTGACGGAATCCACCACTCCCTGAATATCTTTCATTTCGCCGGAAGCAGGGTCCTCCACAGCCGCCGTTATGATCTTGCCCACCATGGAAAAGGCTTCCATAGAAGAAAGACTGTTGGACATATTGTTCATTTGCTCCAGCGTGCTGAATTGAGCAAGCTGCGCTACATACTCCGTATTGTCCATGGGGCTTAGGGGATCCTGGTACTTTAACTGGGTAATCAATAGATTCAGGAATTCGTCCTTACCCATCGCACTGGTGCCCCTTGTAGCGGAAGCACCCGACGCCGATGCGCCCGGTGCGGCATATGTATTATTAACAGAGTTGACGCCCATATGGTTCACCTCATTTAAAATTAATCAAGACCTAATGATCTAAATATGACAATATCAGTCAATTCCCGAATAAATACTAAACAATTATGGTGAATTGTAAAAGATTGTGGCAAATTGTGTAATTTGACCGGCGTATAATTAAAGAAGAACTTCACTCGTGAGCGAAAACCATAATGCCTTCAAAAAGCGGCAGAGTGATGTTTCAGTGCGTCAGCGGAGCAGGATTG
>DOHN01000047.1:5294-7221 GCA_003535195.1 Ruminiclostridium sp. | reverse complement strand
CATTTCCCATTTAACTTTTCACGGAGTTAAGCAAAGAACCAGGGATTTGTCCTGATTGACAGGAAAACGTCCTTATGCTACAATATAACGGCAACCGCACGAAAAAGGGCATTAAACCAGGTGGCAAGCACCTGTTCCTTTTGTAGGCGAGATTGGTAGGAGGAGGTGCTAATTATGTACGCAGTCATTGAGACAGGCGGCAAGCAGTACAGAGTTCAGGAAGGCGACGTCGTTTTTGTTGAGAAGCTCGCAGCTGACGAAGGCGAATCATTCGTATTCGACAAAGTGCTTGCAGTTTCCAAGGAAGGCGAGCTCGTCACAGGCAACCCTGTTTCAGGAGCTTCCGTTTCCGCTAAGGTTCTCGGGCAGGGAAAAGCGAAGAAGATCATTGTCTTCAAGTATAAGTCCAAGAAAGCTGAGCGCAAGAAGCAAGGTCACAGGCAGCCATATACCAAGGTTCAGATCGAAAAGATCAATGGTTAATGGAAATATGACCAGAGCTGTAATAAGCTGTTTTAAAAACGGCAGTATTAAGGGTTTTGACATCAAGGGCCATGCGGGTGCGGCAAAAGACGGAGAGTATGATATGATATGCGCAGCAATTTCTGCCATCGGATATACTGCTCTCGGAGGGCTGGATGAGCTTTGCGGATTGAATACCTATAAGGAATCCAGCGGAAATCTCAGCATGACATTACCCGACCGCATGACTGATGAAAACCGGGCAAAAGCCCAAATAATCCTAAAGACTATGGTAATTGGTCTTAGGCAAATTGAAAATCAGTATTCCCGGCATATACAAGTTAGTTTTAAGGAGGTGTAGCCATGATCAAGATTAATTTGCAGCTATTCGCTCATAAAAAGGGAATGGGCAGCACCAAGAACGGCCGTGACAGCGAATCCAAGAGACTCGGTGTCAAAAGAGGCGATGGCCAGCCTGTGCTGGCTGGCAATATCCTGGTAAGGCAAAGAGGCACCAAAATTCATCCTGGTACCAATGTTGGCATCGGCAGCGACGATACGCTGTTTGCTATGATAGACGGCAAGGTGAAATTTGAAAGACTCGATAAGACCAGGAAAAAGGTAAGCGTTTATTCCGCTTAATGAGAGGCAATACTAATGAGTGAGGGACGAGTTATCGTCCCTTTTCTTTTAGTAAAGGCATGAATGAAACAAAGCTGCTCCCGCTGAAAATGGGAGAAAGCCTTTTTTAGTCTCTGAATAATTGCAGCCAACGAATTTGGGGACAACCATGGAGGAACCGTATGTTTATTGATTATACCGAAGTTTATATAAAGGCGGGGGACGGTGGAAACGGCGCCGTATCATTCCGCCGTGAAAAATATATACCCAATGGCGGTCCCGACGGCGGAGACGGCGGCAATGGGGGAAATGTCATTTTTCAGGTTGATCCGGGCCTGCGAACCCTGATTGATTTCCGGTATAAGAAAAAGTATATCGCCGAAAGCGGGCAAAGAGGCGGAGGCCGGAATATGAGCGGAAAGAGCGGTTCCGACCTGATTGTAAAGGTTCCCCAGGGTACCCTTATAAAAGACAAGGAAACAGGATGCATTCTGGCGGATCTTTCAAAAGATGACCAGAAGGAAGTGATCGCCCGCGGCGGGAAGGGCGGCGCCGGCAACCAGCATTTTGCAACCCCTACAAGGCAGATTCCGAACTTTGCCAGGAGCGGAAGCCCCGGCCAGGAAATGACTGTCATGCTGGAACTTAAGCTGATTGCCGATGTGGGGCTGTTAGGCTTCCCAAACGTAGGAAAATCAACCCTTTTATCGGTGGTGTCGTCTGCTAAGCCTAAAATTGCCAATTATCAATTCACCACGATTACACCCAACTTAGGGGTTGTTTCGTTAGGTGAGGGTGAAAGCTTTGTCATGGCCGATATTCCCGGACTTATAGAGGGAGCCCA
>DOHN01000047.1:4889-5149 GCA_003535195.1 Ruminiclostridium sp. | reverse complement strand
GGCCTGGGCCATCATTTTCTCCGCCATGTAGAGCGTACCAGGCTTCTGATCCATGTGGTTGATATAGCGGAAACAGACGGCAGAAATGCCCTGGAGGACTTTGATATCATCAACCGCGAACTGGAGCTCTATAATCCGGAAATGGCGAAACGTCCCCAAGTGATTGCGGCCAATAAGATAGATGCTCTTTGGGATGGGGAAAAGCTGCAGCATTTTAAATCGGAAATGGAAAGCCGCGGCTATAAGGTATTCGAAATCTC
>DOHN01000047.1:4501-4743 GCA_003535195.1 Ruminiclostridium sp. | reverse complement strand
GCCGCTACCAAACAGGGTGTGGAGGAGCTTATCCGGTATACTTATGAGAAATTGAAGGAGCTTCCGGAAATCGTGCTCTTTGATCCCTCGACCCGCGAGATCGATCTGACACCCGCAGAGGATGAGCCGCCATATACGGTCAGACGGGAGAATGAATATTATATAGTGGAAGGTCCATGGGTGAACAAAATCCTGGGCTCTGTAAACTTTGATGATCGTGAATCTCTTCAGTATTTCCAGCG
>DOHN01000047.1:4186-4350 GCA_003535195.1 Ruminiclostridium sp. | reverse complement strand
GAATCTCTTCAGTATTTCCAGCGTGTCATGAAAAATATGGGGGTTATCGAAGCCCTTGAAAAAAAAGGCGTTCAGGAAGGCGATACCGTTAAGATGGGCGAAATTGAATTTGATTATATACCATAGGAGAATCATATGCTGACAAGTAAGCAAAGAAGTTATTT
>DOHN01000047.1:3620-4053 GCA_003535195.1 Ruminiclostridium sp. | reverse complement strand
AAGTAAGCAAAGAAGTTATTTAAAAGGTTTGGCAAATACTATTCCGGCCATTTTTCAGGTGGGTAAAAACGGTATAGATGAACATGTGTTAAAGCAGTTCGAAGAAGCGCTGGAAGCCAGGGAACTGGTCAAAGCGAGCGTGTTGAAAAATTCCCTGTATACGGCCCGTGAAGCAGGTGACGAGATAGCGCAGGCCATCGGAGCCGATGTTGTTTCGGTTTTAGGCGGCAAATTTATTCTTTACAAGGAATCCAGAAACAATAAGGTCATCCAGCTTCCACATTGAACATCATAGTTAAAATAGAACGGCGATAAAAACCCAACATGAATTTAGAAGCGCAAGTTGGGTTTCTGTCTATACCCGTATGCTCTGTCATACAATAAATCCGGGATCATTGCAGTAAATAGTTTAAAAATGCACTGCTTTCATCTT
>DOHN01000047.1:599-3500 GCA_003535195.1 Ruminiclostridium sp. | reverse complement strand
TAAAAATGCACTGCTTTCATCTTAAAGTTATATTAAAAGAATCCGGATTTTGGATTTTGGAGGTTTACTGATGAAGGGGAAAAAGTCAAAAAAGAAGGTCATCATTCTGCTGCTTGTTCTTGCCATTGCCGCAGTTATTGTCTATACAAGCCTGAACCGGCCTAAAGTGGATGTCTATACCGAGGAAACGGTAAAAACCCGGGATATTACTACATATTTCAGTTTCAGCGGTAATATAGAGGCAAAAGACATCCAGGAAGTCATATCCAAAAATACCTTATCCATCCAAAAGCTTTATGTCAAAGAAGGCGAACCGGTAGCGGAAGGGGATCTGCTGCTGGAGCTTGACAGCAATGCCATTACACTCAATCTGGAACAGGCAAAATCAAATATTAATATTGCCCGCATCAATTATGAGAAGACCAGAACTACGGGTAAAGAACAGCAGATGCTGCAGGTCACCACGGCCCTTTCAAATGCTCAGCTCTCTTTTGATAATGCAGAAGACAATCTTGAAAGGATGCGTGAGCTTTTTGAAGCGGGCAGTATCGCAAAAGTCGATCTGGACCAGGCGCAGGCAGCCCTTGATAATGCGCTTATTGCCCTTGAGTCAGCCCAAAAAAACTGTGGCCTGGCTGAAGCGTCCATCGATCAGACCATACAAACAGCCCATGAGCAGCTGGTACAGGCTGAGGCCTCCTATTCCTTGCTGGAAGAGCAATTGGACGATACGAAAATTTACGCCGAGATCAGCGGCGAGATCGACGAGATCTATGTGGAAGAGGGCGATTCCCTGTCCATGGGCACTAAAATATTGAGCATTGTCAATTATAATGACCCGGAGGTTACCATCAAAGTCGATGAGTATGACCTGGCCGCCGTTGCCGTAGGGGAAGAGGCCATCGTCTCCGTCAGTGCTCTTGGCAAAGAGGTGTCAGGTACGGTATCCGATATTTCCAGGCAGGCCGTTGTCATTAATAATGTGTCTTATTTTCCCACAACCATTACCTTGGAAAGCAACGAGGAGCTGCGTGTCGGTATGTCGGTGGAGGTCCGAATACTCAACCATAACGTCGAAAGTGCGGCCACAATTTCTATGACGGCGCTTCAGTTTGATCAAGAGAATAAACCTTTTGTATATTACCGGGACGCGGAAGGAAATGCTGCTGAAAAATATGTGACCGTTGGTGTCAACGATGGCAATATCGTTCAGATCACAGAAGGGCTGGCACCCGATGAAACTATATTGGTACCAAAGGCAGGGTCTTATACTCCCTTCTATATGATGGAAGAGGGATAATAATGGGTAAAGAAATTTTGTCCATGGAAAATATAATAAAGTCGTATCAAATGGGTGGGGAAGAACAGATTGTACTGAAAGGAATCAACCTGACGATACATGAGGGGGAATTCCTCTCCATTCTGGGCCCCTCCGGTTCGGGAAAATCAACGATGATGAATATTATCGGCTGTCTGGATACGCCTACATCGGGGAAGTATTTTTTGGGAGGCCAAAATATATCCCAGCTGGATCAGAAGCAGCTGGCTCATATCAGAAACAAGGACATTGGTTTCGTTTTTCAATCCTTTCAGCTGTTGCCAAGGCTTTCGGCCAGAGAAAATGTGGAGCTGCCTTTAATATACGGAAGAATGCGGCCTGCCGAGAGGCATAAAAGAGCTGAAGAAATGCTGAGCCGGGTGGGACTGGAAGACAAGATGGGTCACCGGCCCAATCAGCTTTCAGGGGGACAGCAGCAGAGAGTTGCCATAGCAAGGGCTCTTGCTACCAATCCGACCATTCTTTTGGCCGACGAACCCACCGGCGCTCTTGATCAAAAAACCGGCCGGCAGGTGATGATGTTGTTTCGGGAGCTGAATCAGGAAGGCAATACCATTATTATGATCACCCATGACAAATCCATTGCAAAGAACGCAAGCCGCATTGTGAGACTGCTTGACGGGGTTTTGACCGAAGGAGATGAAGATGATGCTTAGAGAGAATCTGAAAATGTCCTGGCAAAATATCAAAGCCAATAAGATGCGCTCCTTTTTAACCATTCTCGGTATCATCATAGGAGTGACGGCGGTCATTTCTCTGGTTACTCTGGTGGAGGGCCTGAGCAACGAAGTGACGGGCGAGTTTGAAAAGCTGGGCGCAGGGAGAATTACTGTGCAGGCATACGGTACACCGCTTAAGCTGGGATTAAACGACAGCGATATTCAAAGGCTTTCACAAATTGAAAATGTTTCAGGTGTATCACCCACTCTTGATATTGTGACATCGGCCGTAAAGAATGGGCATGTTGAAGAGGATATAACGGTGGAAGGGAAAAACCATATTTATTTCAAATATGGGGATGCCATTATTTCCCGGGGGAGAGCTTTTAATATTCTGGATATGGAAAGCAGAAACAAGGTTTGCATCATTAATCAGGCTCTTTCAAAAATGCTTTTTTTCAGCAGTGACCCGCTTGGCCAGACCATGCAGTTAGGGGGAACCAGCTATACTGTCATAGGAATTTTAAGCGATAAATCTTCTTCCGATATTATGACTGTTCTGTCCATGGACTCCAAGTCCGAAGGAAAGGCCATCATTCCCTATACCACAGCCATGGGTATGGCAGGCGTAGGAAATATCCTTTACGTTGAGATGTTTATTGATGATACCAATAAAACCAATGAGGTCGTAGACGCAGCCGAGGATATCTTAAACCAGGCCTTTAACTATAAGGAGGACAGCTACAATATCATTAATCTGGATACACTCCTTGAAACAATGAATACGATGTATGGCATGATGACAGCCGTTACAGCGGGTGTCGCCTCGATTGCCCTTTTAGTCGGGGGTATCGGGATCATGAACATGATGCTGGTATCTGTCACCGAAAGAACGACTGAGAT
>DOHN01000047.1:0-505 GCA_003535195.1 Ruminiclostridium sp. | reverse complement strand
GTCACCGAAAGAACGACTGAGATAGGCTTAAGAAAAGCTTTGGGCGCAGAACCACGGAGCATCCAAATGCAGTTTTTGATTGAATCGGTATTTCTTTCCCTCATCGGGGGTGCTATCGGCCTGGTGCTTGGCGTCGGCATTTCGATGGCGGCATGTATGGCCATCGGCATTGGCTTTGAGTTCTCAAAGCTGGCCATCACGCTTGGAGTGGGTTTCTCTGTGGCAGTGGGTATCATTTTCGGGTGGGCTCCCGCCAGAAAAGCCAGCATGTTAAATCCCATTGACGCTTTAAGAAGCGTTTGATTCGTGCTACACTTAAAATATGATTCATGGTAAAAATATTGAAATCCGTTCGGAGGAAGCTTTATGAAAATTATGAAGGGCCGTAAAAAGCTCCTGGCAATTACACTTGTTTTATCCATCATCCTTTCACTGCCGGTGCTGGCAGCCGATACAAAAGCCGGCAAAGGCGGGGTACTGGAGTATGATGAAATAAAGCAGCGGG
>DOHN01000052.1:681-7688 GCA_003535195.1 Ruminiclostridium sp. | reverse complement strand
TCTTGTAACATCTTTGGCAGTATCGGCTATGGCTGTGACTTCTTTCGCTGCTGACCCCTCGGTCACTGCTCAAGAAAACACTGTAGAGATCACCATTGAAAACACTGATGGCTCCAAAGTTGTTCAGGTGTTTGATCTCAATGACATGGAGCGCATTGAGACTGACCAATATGGACGTATCGTCATTTCTCCTTTTGCTGATTTCTCGGAGCATACCATCAAAGCGAACAGTACAATGATTTATGGTGGTAGCGGACATTCCCTTAACCGCGATCAGAAAGTAACTCTTAAAGCCAATTTCGACAAATCAATCAGTTACGAATGCGGTTATGAAGGCGCAGGTTACAAAGCCGTTATGAAGACGGGAACTGGCAAATCTATTAATACCTCTAAGAATATGCCAGCTGATGGAAAATATACTTTTTACATTAAGAATAATTCTTCCTCGTCAGTTACAGTCAAGAGCGGTTCTATCAGTTACTAACTTCAATATGAGCTATAATTTAATATAACCCAAAGCCGCCTGTTACAAAACCCTAAAGCCGGATAAGGAGAAATCCTTGTTCGGCTTTAGGGTTTTGTAATTGAAATAATTGGTGAGAAATAACGACAAAGATTCAATAAAAGTTCACAACCTGTACCCAATAAATCCATAGTTACCAGATATATTGTATTAAACAATGAATGAATATGGCCCCTGAAAAACGGAGCGAAAAGGTATTTTTGAGTATGCCGCCCAGCGGCAAAATGCAGCAGAAATGCGCAGACTGAATTTGGCGTGACTACACCGCCAAAAAACGGAGATCAGACAGCAAAGGGAGTAGTTTACCTTTTTTACGAAACTTTTTGAATAAAATATGAATAACACCGGGCATATTGCCCGGTAAATGGAGAAGCACGGCCAGTGACTGGCGGTGCTTTTTTGCTGTTTTTATCAATATGCTTTGGTTTCCCGCGCCGGAGGTGGTTGTAAATACAAACCATCACCGACGCAGCGGAAAGGAGGTGGGGCTATGGTAAATGCTCTTTTGGCATTTCACCATCATAGCACCCTGCAAGTGTTAACACTTGCCGCCTCCGAGCGCGGGAAACGCAAATAATCTATAGAAACAAATTGATACCGGTGCAAAGTGTCTATTCTTAGACTGCATTGCAGCGATTCAAAGAGCGAATTTCAGAAATTCAAACGAAAACAAATCAAGGAAAGCAAACGCTTCATTGACCTGCTTTCCAATATCGTGCAACCAATAATCATAAGCCGCCACCCAAGAGTGGCAAACACAATAGATGCTATAGAGAATGAAAAGATGCGTTTCAATGCACGGGAGCGTGAAAGAGATTGGGTTTGCGCAATACTGGACAAGGCTGGTGTGGTCAATGCCTCCAGCTATTCCCGTATGCAAAATCAAGACCATAATATATCACTTTCCCAAGTGATTTCAATCTGCATCTTTTTTGGGCTTGATTTATGCAGAACAGACGAACTGTTAGCCGCTACGGGATACGCGCTGCGGCCGGGGAATCAATTGCATGACCACTATGCGTGGCTCATTGAAAAAAGTTATGAAGAAGCTTCCACCGCCCAACGCCTGAAGCGTGGCGACCTCAAATACCATTCCCTCATGATGGAATGCAACCAGTATTTGACCCTAAATGGCATCACAAATGAACAGGCTATGCTAGGCGTCAAAAATAAAAAAACGGCTCTATAATAGGATATTCGGCTGTCCAATTTATAAATTTCACGGCGTGCAACTGTAAGGCGAGGTTTTGAATGGGAGGGTGCTATACTGAAACCACGGAAAAGCTTTCCTGAATAAACAAGCGGCGGAAATAGGCCGTTTCCGCCGCACAAGGAGAAATCATGCTTAGAATCAACGACGTCATTATCGACCTTCGCACGGTGGGCAACAAATTCTGGCTTACAGAAATTGTTCCCGTGCGTGCATTTGTAAACGGGGAGCGCACGGACACGGTTTCAGGGCACAAATATGTGATCGCCCTGCCGGAACGGAATCTGGAAAAAATCGGCGTGAAGATTTCGGGGCCGCAGCTTTTGGAGGCTCCCGAAAGTGGGTTTGTGGAAGTGAAATTTGATAATCTGGAGCTTTACTTTTACTGGCAGAACAACCAACCGCAGGTAGGCGCACGGGCCACCGGCATTTCTTTGGTGAATACCAAAGCGTAAAGGAAAAGCGGCGCCGGGCAGCAGGCGGCGGGAAAAAAGCATTCCCCCAAAGGAATGCGCCCGCCGCTGGCGGTTCGGCGCCGCCCCTTCCATAAAGGGTTAGTATTACCCCTTTATGGAAAACGTGTAGCAATGTAGCAAACAGGAAAGGAGGCTGAAAAGATGGCGGATAACGAACAGGGCCGGAAATGGCTGCTGACGATTAACAACCCGCTGGAATGCAGCCTGACCCATGATGCAATCACAGAAAAGCTGCTGCTATTTTCCTTGACTTATTACTGCATGGCGGATGAAATAGCACCCACGGGAACGTATCACACGCATGTCTTTTTCTATTCGGCCTCACCGGTTCGGTTCAGTACAGTCAAGAGGCGGTTCCCTACGGCGCATATCGACAAAACGTTCGGGACTTGCCAGCAAAATCGGGACTATGTAGCGAAGTCGGGAAAATGGATGGATACCAGCAAGGCGGAAACTTCTGTGGAGGGCAGCTTTACCGAGTGGGGCGACATGCCCGCCGAGAAAGCGGAAAAGGCTCCCGCCATGGTACGCCTCATGGACAACATTCAAGAGGGCATGACAACAGCGCAGATTATTGAGGACGACCCCAAGCTGGCATTCAAAGTCCGCGACATTGACACTCTGCGGCAAACGCTGCTGTCTGAAAAATATGCCACCGAAAACCGCAGGTTGGAAGTGACCTATTTGTTTGGGGCAACAGGAGCCGGAAAGACACGGTACATCTATTCCCAGCACAATCCCCGTGACATTTGCCGCATTACCACCTACCGGGAGGGCAAAGGCGTTTTGTTCGACGCCTACCACGGACAGGATGTACTGGTATTGGAAGAATTCCATTCACAGGTTCCCATAGAAGAAATGCTCAACTATCTGGATATCTACCCCTTGTATCTTCCCGCTCGATACAGCGACAAGGTAGCCTGTTACACGCAGGTATACATTACAGGCAACCTTCCGCTTATAGAACAGTATAAGGCGGTGCAATGGGGGCATTACGAAACGTGGCGGGCCTTTCTCCGCCGCATTCACAGGATAATCGAATACAAGCCGGATGGCTCCGTAACGGAAACCATCTGCAACGAAAGGACGGTGTTGGAAGATGGAAAACAACAAGAAGTTCAGGCTGGAACAGCAGACGAAGCGCCGTTACCTCCTGTTGCGCCTCAAATGCGGTTTTACGGCCCTTTTAACACAGAAGAATAAGCAACTTGCCCTTGCGGCCTATGTGGCTGTGGCGGTCATTCTGTGGGTATTGCGTGTGCCGCTGTTTGGGCTTGGCGCAGACCAGCCCTTTGGAGAGATGAAACGGATTGGTTTTGAAAACCTGTTTTGTGTGGGCTTTATTGCCGGGATTGCAGGCTTGATTCTGTTATTTGGGATGCCTTACGGCGGCAAGTGCATACACGACAATTTGCAGCGTATCGGCTTTATCAACAGCGCCGGGGAAACGCCGCTGCTGACAGCAAGATATATGGACAACACCAATCCCCACATAGAAGTACTTGAATTTGAGGCCAACGGCATTCCCCTGACCGAATGGGAAAACAAGCGGGAGAAAATCGAAGCGGCGCTGAACATCCATGCGGTGAAAATCCGGGAGGGAGAAAGCAAGCGGCGCATATTGCTCCACTGCGTTCCCGCAGGAAACGGACTCCCGAAGGTTCTGCATTGGGAGGAGCGGTTTTTGAGCAAGGACAGCTTCGTTCTGGTACTGGGCGAAAGCCTGACCGGGCGTGTAACGGTGAATCTGGCACAGATACCGCATATCCTGTTGGGAGGTTCTACCGGCTCCGGCAAAAGCGTGCTGCTCAAGCTCCTGCTGATGCAGTGCATTCAAAAGGGCGCTGTGGTGTTCATTGCCGATTTCAAAGGCGGCGTGGATTTCCCGGATGTGTGGCACAGCCAGTGCGAAATCATCACCGGGGAAAAGGAACTGCTCAACCTACTGGCAAGCTTGGAGGATGAATTGGAGCACCGAAAGCATAGGCTGAAAGATGCGGGATGCCCCAACCTCGACACCTACAACAGTAGGACAGGGGCCGCTTTACGCCGCATGGTATTCGCCTGTGATGAAGTTGCGGAGGTTCTGGACAAAACCGGCCTTGACAAGCAGGGTAAGGAGCTGGTGGCACAAATAGAAAGCAAGCTGTCGGTCATTGCCCGTCAGGGCCGCGCGTTCGGTATTCACCTGATACTGGCGACACAGCGCCCGGATGCCAACATTCTGGCAGGGCAGATTCGCAACAATCTGGATTGCCGGGTATGTGGTCGTGCCGACAATGTGCTTTCGCAGATTATCCTTGACAGCACGGATGCCGCAGAACGGATACCCAAGGACGCGCAGGGGCGGTTCCTCCTGCATGATGGCACGGTGTTTCAGGGATACTTGTTTGACGAGTACACGGCCTTGGATAAGGGAGGATGGGCATATGAATATACCGCAAATCACGAACATTAACACCGCTTTAAAAATCTATTACGCCAATTCCGAAATAGGCAACAAAGAGATAACTGCTTTATTCGGTCGGCGTTCATCCGCTACAATATCGCGTCTTAAAAGAATTGCCAAAGGCGAAATGAACGACAGAAACGTATTATCATACGGCGCGAATAAGGTCAATACGGCGGTTGCATTTGATGCCTGGGGGATTGATGTAAAAGATTTGGAAAAGCGTATTAAGAAGCTAAAAGAACTTGATTTATAGGTGACAAAAAGGGCGGTTTTCCTTGTATTTATCAGCTTTTTATGGTATAATAACGATACAGGGTCAGCCGCCTTTCGGAGGTTTATAATGCCAATTTATAAGGTTGACGGCATAAAAAAAGACGGCTTGCAGAAATACAATGTTCGTATAAACTACATTTCCGACAGCGGGAAGCCGAAACAGCTAACCCGCACGGCCTACGGCCTTGAAGCGGCAAAGGATTTGGAACGGAAGTTGACGGAGGAACAGAAGCAAACAGGCGGTTCGACAAAAAAGAAAATGACTTTTCAGCAGTTGTTTGACGAGTTCACCACCGCAAAGCAATATGAAGTCCGTGAATCCACATTGGATAAATACAACCGTGATTCAATCCATTATCTGCCGACTTTCAAAGATACCCGCATTGACAAACTGACCGTTGCAATGATTCAGGAATGGAAGTTGTCAATGGAGCAAAAAGGGCTGTCGCTCAAAACGAAACAAAATGTTTTTGGTGAAATTCGGGCGATTCTCAATTACGCTCTCAAAATGGAGTATATCGCAAAAAATCCGCTCACGACATTAGGCAATTTCAAGAGCGCGACAATAATCAAAGAAGAAATGAAGTTTTACACAGCGCAGGAGTTCAAGCAGTTTATCAGCGCGGCTGAAAGAGCAGCAAAGGCAAAGAAAGAGAAGTACCGGGATTTGTCCGAATGGGATTTTTATACATTCTTTTGCATTGCGTTTTATACCGGGCTTAGAAAAGGCGAGATTCACGCTTTGAAATGGAGCGATATAAACGGCTCGTATCTGTCCGTAAGGCGCAGTATTCGGCAAAGAATAAAAGGCGGTGACAGGGAAACGCCGCCCAAGAACAATTCATCCATGAGGACATTACAAATGCCCCTACCGCTGATTCTGGCATTAGGTGAACACAAGAAGCGGCAAGCGCGGCTAAAGGGGTTCAGCGAAGATTACAGGGTATGCGGCGGCAAGGTCTGTTTGAGGGATGCAACGGTGCAACGCAGAAATGAGCAATATTCCAAAACGGCGGGGCTGGATACCATACGCATACATGACTTTCGCCATTCCCACGTTTCGGTGCTTGCCAATGAGGGCATCAACATTCAGGAGGTTGCCCGGCGGCTGGGTCATTCCCGCATTGAAATGACTTGGAACACCTATAGCCACCTGTACCCGCGCGAGGAAGAAAGAGCCGTTGATATCCTCAATAAGATAGCATAAACCGTACACGTTTTTTGCACGATTAAGCTAAAAACCGTAAATTTCCGGGTAAAGAGTTCAAAAGCAAAAGAGCCGGAAAACCGCATAAAATAAAGGTTTTAGACAAGTGAGCAAACGATTGGAAACGGTACGAAAAGGGGTTAATTACTTCCTCGTAACCCGCTCCAATAATATCACAAGAAAGTCTATGGTTTATAGGCTTTTTTGTGATATAACAAGTGTATAAAGGGCAGGACGTACAGCGAATACGCCCTACCCATTATATATAAATTTATGACTACCGTTCCTCTGCTGCCTGATAAGTCTTATGCAGGTTGTCACAAGGGAATTGCTATGCAATTCAGGCACGCTCGCTCAGTCTCCGGCTTAGAGAGAATGAGGTCATGGCATACTATCTATCGCACTTGGTATCGTAGCCCACCAACGATATTAAGTTGTCAAGGTTCGAAGGTTCGGTGGTGCGGGGTTCATGGAGCAGGCCGCAGGGCCTGTCCCACACAGCGATCCAGATCGTAATGCAAAGAACTACTGGACGCTGGATTAATTTTAAGCGCAGCAATGCGCTCAAAATCAAAAACAAGAGCCTACAACGATGTTACCAGACTTTGCTGATTAGATAACATCTGTAAGCTCTTGCGCAGTATTCAAAACCATGGTATAATCACGGTCGTGAACGCTCTCACAAGTCTTAGCAGATGTGTCTGCATCTCTAAGGCGCATGTCTTGGTAGCTGTTGCTAGCAGCTCCCAGACTGTGGGGGCTTTATTTTTTTGTCAATTTTGGACTGGCTATAGTGTAGCGGAATTATTTTCCAATCGAAAGCCCGGTTTTGACAATAAAAAGAAAGATAAGGTACAATAAGTTGC
>DOHN01000052.1:0-572 GCA_003535195.1 Ruminiclostridium sp. | reverse complement strand
TTTGACAATAAAAAGAAAAGATGCTGATGCTTAATCCTCCACTAACTGAATTTTATAATCGGTACCTATAAAAGTATCTCCTACTACTGCCAGTTTGGCCTAGGTTGGAAATCTCCCTTCCTGCCGGGATTCGCCGCCTGGCCCGGCATGATGTGTATGGGGTTAGTGTCTATGCGCTTTGGCAATAAAAATCCTGTCACTATAGTCTCGTTCGTTTACAATGCTGACTGTTTCGCCGTCTCTGAAGAAAGTGTAAGTGTTGCCGGTGATATGCTCCAGCGCCAATTTTGCCATCATCCACTTATGCATACATTCATCGGCAGAAGCCCTGTTATTGGTATTCAGATAATAGTCCCAAGCTATTACTATGTCGCAAACCTCATGATAAAACTTACTTCCCTTTAATCTTGCCATTGCTGCCTTTGTCATTTTCACTCATCCCTTCTGCCCGAATTGGCCGCCGGGCCCGGTGTATCTTGTTAGTGGTGAAAGCGGAACTCATGCCAGGCGGCGCTCTGATCCTTGTCCATCGGCTCTGGTGAACCAGTTGCAATATGCTCCTTCGGCCCAAA
>DOHN01000056.1:9843-11292 GCA_003535195.1 Ruminiclostridium sp. | reverse complement strand
TTTCAAAGAAAGAGATAGGAGGTTTTATTTATGAAAAGATTTATCAGTATATGTACTCTTGTCCTGATGGCTATTTGCTTTACCACTCCGGCTTATGCGGCGGACCGGACTCAAAACGCAGAGGTGCAAAGCGTGATAACGCCTCAATTCACTTACATTACGTTTTTAATT
Source organism: Ruminiclostridium sp. (assembly GCA_003535195.1). Taxonomy (GTDB): domain Bacteria; phylum Bacillota; class Clostridia; order DSM-8532; family DSM-8532; genus DTU059. The sequence goes on along the minus strand of DOHN01000056.1, from coordinate 11,121 downwards.
CCGGGCCTGTCGATCAACTCGGCAGGGAAAGCCACCTGCTCAGGGATGGCTTCTGCTTACGACAGTTCGCACACCACCAGGCTGACGGTCAAACTGCAGAAATCCGACGCTGGCGGCTGGAGCACAATCAAGTCGTGGTCCGCGTCAGCGACCGGGACCTACGTTGCCGATGTATATGAGGATCATTATGTTGTCCACGGCACCTATCGGGTATGCGCTACCGCTAAAGTTTATAACGCTTCAGGTACTCTATTGGAAAGTCAATCAGTATATTCTGACACGATGACATATTGAATTTATCAATAAAACAGGGCCCCCTAAATTTGAAGCATTAAAGTGAGAACAAGAATAATTTTTTGGTTCAGACTTCTCGTGACAATGACTTGACCTTTTTCTTTGGAGCTCTCCTATGTCAAGCAGGCAAGCCGGAAACGTATTCGCAAGAAAAGGGAAAAGCCCTCAAATCCGCTTAGCGGCTTTAAGATTAGCTACTGGCGTATGCTCCGTTACCGGGCATTAAATGAAAAATGACGCTGAACCCAAGTGCGAATTGGGCCAGCATCACGCTGGTGCAATAGTGGAAAAAAGATTTTTTTGGAGACCGTTTCAGATGCAGATTATGCTTATAATTTGCAGTTCAAAACTGCCCGAAAAATTAGAATTTGTAGCCTATCCTTATGCCACTAAAGGAAACTCACTGTATAATAGAATGGCTGTGTATATAAAATTCTTCCTGACTTGGCTGGTGTTTTTTCTCCAGGCTTTCGAAATCCTCGTCAAAGCGCCCGGCTTCTTGTTCGTCTATCTCAAATACAGGACTTTGATAGTAAATCCATTTTCTTCCGTCCAAGACATCTGGTTTGAGTTCTTTTACCATCATTGCCGCAGGATATGTCCCATTCTCAAGACAGACATTATACTTTTTACAACTCTTAAAACCACGGCTTACATAATTATTCGGGTTCCCGAATATCACAATCACATCATAACCAAGTGCGCCCGCCTGTTCAAATGAATACTCCATTAGTTTTTTTCCATACCCTTTTCTCTGATATTCTGGCAAAATGCAAACCGGACCGAAAGTAAGGATGTCTTTTTCTTCCCCAGACTCATCAATTAGTTTTGTTTTCGTATACATGATATTCCCGATGATCTGATTATCAACTTCAATCACCAGATCCAATTCCGGCAGAAAATCTTTATGGGGTCGCATAACATGAACTAAATAGTGTTCAATGCACCCCGGAATATATAAATTCCAAAAAGCTTTCCTTGTGA
>DOHN01000056.1:9508-9732 GCA_003535195.1 Ruminiclostridium sp. | reverse complement strand
AAAGCTTTCCTTGTGATTTCTTCTACTTTCTCATAATCTGTTTCTTCTTCATTCCTAATCTTAATCATTTTGTTCATTTATAAACCTCCGATAATTTACTTAAGACCAATTTTTGGTGCTTTCTATTATGGCTATAATAAATTCCTGTTTATCTGCGTGATGTAATAACTTTAAATCCATCATACCACGCTTTTCCAAGCCATAAAAGGCGTAGCTTCCGTTGG
>DOHN01000056.1:2107-9340 GCA_003535195.1 Ruminiclostridium sp. | reverse complement strand
GATTTGGAGCTACCCGCAATCTTGTGCTAAGATGAAAATATAATCTTAACAGGAGGTGGACGGTCAATGGATTGCCCGATCTGCCATATCAAATTACAGATGGCGGAACGCCAGGGGATAGAAATTGATTATTGCCCCCAGTGCCGTGGTATTTGGCTTGACCGGGGGGAACTGGATAAACTTATCGAAAGAACGGATACGTCTCAATCTTATAATTACAGACCCAAGGAAACGCAAAGGCCTTACGAGTCTCATGGGAACTATAAAAAAGATAAAAAGAGCTCTTTTTTAAGTGATCTTTTTGATTTTGATTGATAAAAACGTTCGGGAAGATCGACGCTGAGGTATTGACCATTATGCCGCTGGACCGGTAATCCGGTGTGGTGGAAATAAAAAATCAGTCTGCAATGACGTAGACTCTGATAAATAAAAAGCGGGACAGATGTTACTCTGCCCCCCGCTTTTTTATGCTGTTTGGGTGTTTACTGCCTGATTAAGCAATACAAACGTTTGCCGCTCTGAGTTTGCGGCTGTTCTTCGGATCAGTCTCAGTATCAAAGGTGACTTTTTGTCCTTCATTCAAAGACTTGTATCCTTCGGACTTAATCGCGGAAAAATGTACGAACACATCCTCCCCGCCGTTGTCGTTGGTAATAAAGCCGAAGCCTTTTTCTGAGTTAAACCATTTTACTGTACCGTTATTCATTGGGTACCTCCATAAATATTATTTTGTACCCAGAATAAACAAAATCCACATGTTATGCAAATCATCAAACAACAATGATCCGCAAACGTGTGGACAAAGTAGTTATTTTGAATACGTATTTAGCCTAGCACATGAAGAGGCAATTGTCAAGCAAGAGTTAATTTTATTCAGGCATACCCAGGCATTTTTATAAATCTCCACGCAAACGGGAGACACTTTATTGCTGCTATATTTATTGATTCGAGCAGGATGAGCCCGCCCGGGATGATCACAAGCAGCCAGCCTAAATAGTAAAGAAATGAATCAAATACCTAAAATTCCCCATTTCATTTTTAAGATTGCGATAAAACTCTTTGTAAAAATCATGAAACAGTTCCCGCTCATCTTCAGAAATCTTCTGACAGCCGTAGAGTATTCTTGTGTATATTTGGGTCAGGCTCAGAATGTTCGCTTTGCCGACTGAAAAATTCTCCAGCTCATACTGCAAACCGGAAGCATATTCAAGCAATGTAAGTCCATCTGGCCGTCTAAATCCTGCTTTGATAAGTTTCTTTAAAAAATAGTTGTAAAGCTCTATGGCACTGTCCTCATTTGTCTCCTTAAGCAGACTGTCATACCATTTTTTCCGTAATAAAAATTTTATTATAACCGCCAGGACAAGAATCAATATGGCGGAAGCCGCTGCAATCCAAATCATTTTAGCGTTTTGTCTGAAGGTAACTGCCAGAGCGGTTATTGGATCCCGGCCCGGAACGATTTCTCCATCCTTTTTCGGTTCATTTTGCTTTTGGATATTTTCATTATAATTATCATCGTTTGTATTTTGCTGATTCTCGTTTTCTGCTGTTGTTGCCGGATCATCGGAATATATTATCCTGGTGGAAGCAACGCCGATCTCGTATAAAATATCCATAGACATAAGTTTTTGAGCAAGATTCAATTTATCGGCAGGAGGGGACATGGGTTTAATTATGCTGTAATAGGCTCCACTTGCGAGCAATAATGCCATCGTGCCAGCAATAACCGACTGAGCGAAATACACGTTGAAAGCAGTTTTCTCTGTTTCGGAATACATATGCGAAATACAGTACACCCGATATAAAAACAGAATAAATGCTCCCCCCACGAAGGCCAAGTATCCCCATCTGCATACCGGATACTCCAGAAAATCGAAAGCTGCAGTCACGGTCGTTCCCACCAGGAATAAAACCACCAGCCCGGCCCTGGTCCGGGCGGCCCAGAAAACCACACAGGATGTGGAGATCACTATGATCCAGAATAATATCGGATTCCCGTCTATGGTATATGGGGCCGAGAAAAGCCCCCTTTGCTGCAAAATAACCATTACCGCAATCAGTGCAGCAGCCTGTGCTGTCATGGAAATGACCATCGTCATCCGGTTATAATAGCCCAAGAACAACAAAACCGTAACAGCAGCAACAATGCCGGCAACTGCCAGGAGATTCCCTGACCACGGATCTGCCATCTCGAATCCGGCAAATATATTCTCAGCCAGACCGGCGCTGATAAAAACACAGAGTATAAAATCCCAAAAATATTTTCCTATATGTTTTTTCATGGGGGAAATCTCCTTTATAACCGGGTACTAGGCCATGGCCTCGGCGGTTACAATATGATAAAGAATGTCGTAATCTTCAAGCGTCTTGAGCGGAGCCTTCAATTCTTCCATTTCACGGCGGTTCGCATCCGGTTTCATTACATAATACAGCATAGGATTTCTCTTATTCTGTTTGATGTTTATCAGCTCCCGGACCAGATGATCTGTTATTCGGGATGTACAAAGAATGATATTGGCGCTCCTATTTCCCAAATGGCTTTCGTTTTCAAGGATGTCGGCGCCGTCGGGGATATCAGCGCCGCAACCATCGTAAACAACCGGCAGCCGGCCCACCAGATTTTCATAATCCTGTCCGCCCCGGGGAACGGCCCTGGCTATCTCGCCGTTTTGCCCGGCAAAAAGCAGGGAATACTCGACATCTCTGCTCATTGCCTGCTCAATTAAGGACAGACCGGTTTCAACCAGGCAGTCATAGATTCCCGGCAGCATATCACGGGGGGGACTGGCTGTTTGCAGATCAATCACCACGACCAGATCATTTTTATGGCTGGTCTCCGTAATCTTAGTCATATAATCTTTAAAATGGGCGGAGAGCTTCCAGTGAATGCGCTTAATGGAATCGCCCAGAGCATATTCCCGCACGCCGGTGTAATCAAATCCGTCGCTTACCGTGCTTTTCTGTAAACTATGGCTTTCGGACAGCATTTCATCCTTAAATTCAATCTCATCCGCCGGTAATATCCTGGGAAGCACCGTTATTGCAATGCCTCCGCAGCCTGGCATTGTTATACTGAAGATTCCCAGTATGTCATATATTTGGAGGGCCTTCACTCCTGCGCTATACATCCCGATATGATTCATTTTGATTGCAAAGGAGAAATCCGACCCGCCTTTAGCAGGCATTGTGAAAGCGGCAGGGGAGACCGAATCGTCTCCTCCGAAAAAATCCGAAACATAAAGATAGGCCCGGGCTTGGGGGCAAATCAGAAAAGATCCGTTCACAATTTTCAAAGTGACGTTTACCGTTTCACCTCTTTGACATACAACATAGGAATCCTCCGCTTCAAAATGTATGCCCGCCCTGATCAGCAAAAGAGATAAAACCGATAATAACAGCAGGGATAACAGCCCCAGAAACGGCAGATACCCGTAAACACTATTTATGTATCGGGCAGGGAAAAGCGATGCCATAAGCACAATCAGCCAGGCGATAGTTTTAACTATAAATTTATTAATTAGCATAGACGGATTGTTCATGATATGACTTCGGCTGGTTCGGATCTACAGGAACAGCAATATCCTTGACTATGTCCTTTATAACGCCGGCAGCCGTCTTCTTCTCGTTCTTCATTTCATGGGTCAGGATGATCCTGTGCCCCAGAACATAAGGGGCAAGATACTTGACATCATCAGGCAGTACATAGTTTCTACCCTGGGCCAGCGCATAAGCTCTGCTGAGCTTGTACAGCGCTATGCTTCCGCGGGGGCTGCTGCCCAGCTTAATGCCCGGATGGCTTCTGGTTGCTTCAACGATACGGACTATGTAGGCGGCAACCAGATCGGTGCATACAACCTGCCTGCTGCATTGCAAGAGCTCCCTGACCTCTTCCTTGGTAACAACGGGAAAGATATTTTGCTTCGCTTCTTCACCCTTCATTACGATTTTAATTTCATCCTCGTAAGCAGGATAGCCTATGGAAAGTTTTATCATAAACCTGTCGATTTGCGCTTCCGGCAGCTGATATGTGCCCAGAGCTTCAATTGGATTTTGGGTGGCAAGCACCATATAAGGCCGGTCCACAAGGTAGGTATGGGCATCGACAGTAACCTGATATTCCTCCATGATTTCCAGCATGGAGGACTGGGTTTTGGCTGATGCCCGGTTGATTTCGTCAGCCAGAACTATATTGCTCATTGCTGCCCCCTGACGGAATTCAAACTCCCCGCTTTTCTGATTGTAGATGGAGAAGCCGGATACGTCTGAAGGCATGACATCAGGCGTAAACTGGATACGGCTGTAATCGCAGTCGATAGATTTAGCCAGGGCGCGAACCAGGCTTGTCTTCCCGACGCCGGGAATATCTTCTATTAGCACATGCCCGCCCGCAATCAAGCAAAGCACCGTCAGCTCCACAACCTCTCTTTTACCGGTGATAACAATTTCAATGTTGTCGGCAATTGACAGGATCTTGCGATGTGCATCGGCAGTCTGCTCAGTCGAAAGTGGCTTATAGTCTAAATTCTTTATATTTTCATCTAAATAATTTTTCATAGCTTGTATCTCCAATTATGTTTATATGCCGGCATATCAGACCTGTGTCTTTTGGCTATCTACTTAAATATTTCTTTAATTAAATAAAAACTTGTCGTTGGACCACAGTCCTTCATATATAGTTCCATCGGCGCCTTTATATGTCCCCTGACCTTCTCTTACCCCATATTTCCATGCACCTGTGTATATGCTGCCATCAGCCCAGGTATATGTTCCCTGGCCATCTTTAACCCCGGCTTTCCATTCGCCCACATATTCATCTTTATTGGCCCAGGTATATGTTCCCTGGCCTTCTTTAACGCCTTCTTTCCATTCGCCTGCATATTTACTGCCGCTGGCCCAGGTGTATATTCCCTGGCCTGAAAACATGTCATATCTCCATTCGCCTTCATACATACCCCCATCGGCCCAGATGTATGTTCCCTTACCTTCGATCAAATCGTCTTTCCATTGACCGGTATATTCATCGCCATCAGACCAGCTATAGGTTCCCTTGCCTTCAAACATGCCGTCTTTCCAGTCGCCTGCATATTTGCTCCGGTCGCCTATTCGGGATGATTTCCATTGCGGGCTTTGGGTGGCTTCGCAAACTGTTGTAATATTAGCCACCGATTCCGGTACGTCAATATGTTCCCCATGATCACTTATAACTTCAACCAATGCGCCCCCCGACGCTTCTTCGCCGGCCCCATACGCTATATCGCCGGCGCCCTCCTGGATGGTGTCCTGCTGCGCGTCTGCCTGGTCCAATCCCTGCTCCTCACTATTTGCTGCCTGATGATCCGCTGCATCTTGTTCATCTTGTTTTGGGGTGACTGCAACCTCATTTTCTTCATCCGGTTCCTCATCCGGGTTGGTTTCGTTTTGCACATTAATGGGTTCGGCATGAGCCAAATAAACGATCTTTACCAGTAACGGGCTTGGCCTGCAACCTGTGCCCAGGACTAAAATGAAAACCAGCAGTATTATGAGGCCTGTGATCTGTCCGGCATAATTTCTCAAATTATGTTCCCCCCTATACTCCTGATTGTGCAGCACAACTTATTCTATCATGAAAAAAACATCATTCGGATCCAGGTAAACCCTGACTGGCTGGGTAAGATCTCTTAGCTCAGCTTTTTTATCTTTGGGTATTTCCCATTGAATATGAAAATCGTCCGACCGTATGGGGGCAGATCCTATTTTTAAATAAAGGGTCGTGCTGAAAGGAGCGTCACTTTCATCCGCAATCCATGCCGGGTAGCAGTTTTCCTGAAGGCCAGCAGCCGCCAGTTTAATATTATTGGCCCTAATGCCTATAAAGCCTTCCGTTTTTTCAATACGCGTTGCCGTTGCCACCCTGATGCCCCAGTCGGGAATTTCAGCGGAGTGTTCAGACTTGCGGACAGCTGCCGCAATATTCTTGCAGCCGGTAACTTTTGCAGCTTCCACAGTCGCCGGCCGGCGAAACAGTTCTTCTTTGGAACCGAGCGCTTCCACACTGCCATTATTCAAGAATACAATGCGATTGCACAGGCGGTAGGCTTCTTCTATACTGTGGGTTACAAAAAAAGTGATTCCTTGAAATTTCTTGAGTGATTCTATCATTTCCTTAATCATGTGCATTTTTAAATGTGCATCCAGGGCTGAAAAGGCTTCGTCAAGCAGCATTATTTGCGGGTTCACGGCCATGGCCCGGGCCAGAGCGACACGCTGCTGCTGCCCTCCTGAAAGTTGAGAAGGATAGCGCTTGCCCATATCAGCCAGGTGAAAACTTGCAAGCAGCTCAGAGACTCTGCTTCTTTGCTCAGCTTTTGGTAATTTCTCCAATCCAAAAGCGATGTTTTCATTGACGGTCAAGTGAGGAAACATCGCATAGTTTTGGAATAAATAGCCCGTCTTGCGAGCCTGGGGCGATATATTTACTTTATTTTCAGAGTCGAAAAAAACCGTATCATCTAAAATAATTTTACCCTTGTCCGGTTTTATCAAGCCCGCAATACAGTTTAAAAGCATGCTCTTCCCTGAACCTGATGCACCTAGTATTCCGATTATCTCCTGCCCGCAGGAAAGATTAATCTTTAACTTGAATCCGGGCAATTTTCTTTCTATATCAATTGTCAGTCCCATACTATCACTTCCCGGTTCCCAGTTTGATTTTTTGCTGGTAACTGTCCCAATAGTTTGTCGATACCATGACCGTCAAAGAAATCGCAAAAATAATCAACACCCAAATAAGGGCGGTTGTCATATCTCCAGCCGAAGTTGCGAAATAAATGGCAACCGGTATCGTTTGGGTTTTACCCGGAATGCTGCCTGCAACCATTAAAGTGGCGCCAAACTCTCCCAATGATCTCGCAAAAGAAAGGGTAGTTGCGGCTGCAATACCAGGCCATGCCATAGGGACCGTAATCCGCCGGAATAATTTCCATTCGGAGACGCCCAAAGTCCTGGCCGCATTGAGTATATTGGGATCAATCTGTTCAAAAGCGGCCTTCGACGTCTTATACATAAGCGGAAATGCCACCACAACTGATGCTATGACTGCCGCATACCATGAAAAAATGATGTTGACTCCGAACAGATTGAGAAATTGGCCCACAGGTCCATGTTTTCCGATCAGCAAGAGGATAGCAAACCCCGCCACCGTGGGAGGCAGAACAAGAGGCAGAGTAAGGATGCCGTCCAGCAAACCTT
>DOHN01000056.1:1795-1949 GCA_003535195.1 Ruminiclostridium sp. | reverse complement strand
ATAATTTGTCATCCACCATGCTGTAGAAATCCCAATAATAAAGATAAAGAATGTTGCAATAAAAGTTACCTTTATAGAAATTAATACTGGTGAAAGATCAAAGTTCATATAAAATCATTACTTCTTTATCTTATAAAACGGTAAAGCCATATTT
>DOHN01000056.1:0-1676 GCA_003535195.1 Ruminiclostridium sp. | reverse complement strand
TATAAAACGGTAAAGCCATATTTTACAAACACTGCTTTTGCTAGATCAGAAGTGATGAAATTCAAGAAATCCTGTGCCGCTACCGGCTGTTTGGTTGATTTTATGACTGCTCCGGGATAAGTTACCGGGTCATGGGAATCTTCAGGCGCCGTCGTAATGACCTTTACCTTGTCTGAAGACGCCGCATCAGTCGAATATACAACCCCTGCATCAGCATTTCCGCTCGCTACCCAGGTCAACACCTCTGTAACATCCTTGGCATAGACAGCTTTGGCCTTGGCCTCGTCAGCCAGATTATAGTAAGTGAACACCTGCAGTCCATACTTTCCTGCCGGAACCGTGGTAGGTTCTCCCAGGGCAAGTTTTTGGATAGAATCGTTTGTAACATCCTTAAAACTGCCGATAGAAAGTGTAGAATCAATTGGCGTGATCATAACAACCTTGTTCTGCAAAAGATTCTTAATGGTATTGTTGTCCAGCAAGTCTTTATCCTGTAAAGCTTTCATGTTGCTGGTTGCTGCTGAAAAGAACAGGTCGGCAGGTGCGCCCTGTTCGATTTGCTGCTGCAAAGCGCCTGATCCGCCATAGCTGATTGCCACCTTAGCATTTGGCTTTTGTGCCAGATATAGAGCTTTGACTTCTTCCAAAGCATTTTTTAAACTGGCTGCCGCTGAAATTGTCAGGTCGGACTTCGTAATGACGTCGGCTGTACTGGTGCTGTCTGTCCAGGTAGCATCATATCCCAGAGCATTGGCTATAAATCTGAATGGAATATATGTCCTGCCGTCTTGTACGACCGCGTTAGTGTCCATGGTGATTTGTCCATAAGGGGTTTGGATTATATTGGATCCGATTTCTATTTTTATGGATCCGTCTATGGTTGCTGTCTGGGTGCTGGCATCCCAGGAAACTTGCGCTCCTAAATTCTCGGAAACAACTCGGATCGGCACCATTGTCCGGTTTGCTGAATCAATATATGGTGCTCCATTAGCAGCCTCAATTGAAAGCGGACTGCCATCAATGGCGACGTTGACATTTGATGCCGCTGAAACTGAACCGATTGACATACCGAGTAACAGAAGCGTCATCAGAACCATTAAAAAATTCTTTTTAATTGAGCACATAAAACTTCCTCCATTTTTATTTGTTTTCGTTACATTTTTTTAACATTATTATTATATTTCATTTCACATAAACGAACAAGGCATAACTTGAACACACAAGTAGTAACTCGAACAAACGAGGCATAACTTGACACGATTGTAAATTCCATATAGGCACAGGCATTTCTTTATATCCGCACCTTGCAGCAAAAGAGACCTTTTTCCCGGAACGCAGACGTACTGAATGCCCGAATTAATGTAATTTACACAACAGTACAGAAATTAATGAAACAATACTGAAATGAACTGGAGATATTTATAACAGCATAATTATTGTACCTGGTTTAGTTTTATTGTATCGTGTTTTTCAGATAGGAGAAAAAAAGCCTTGGAAAGCCGGAAAATGCATATCGTAAAGTAAAGAACTATAATATGATTAGATTGTCATTATAAGGAATATACCAGATTAAAATCCTGTGTGAGTATTTGGCGTAATTACAATTGGTTTGCGACTTTGCGTAATTAACCGGAAAGGCGAGGGGTATCTTGGGGTTATGGATATAGAGGCGTTTA
>DOHN01000133.1:4388-6804 GCA_003535195.1 Ruminiclostridium sp. | reverse complement strand
GCAAACTCTTATCTGACATCCCACTGGTAGATGTTGTAGTGATGATGGGCTGCAATGTCAAGTGCCCTTATCTACCCTGTAAGCATAGAGAGGATTGGGGGCTGGATGATCCCAGCGGTATGGATGATACCATGTTTTTGAAAACTATAAATCTAATCCAAGATAAAATTTTAGGCCTTAGACAACGCATTCAAAAAGAAACTATATAAAAATGGCTGGCAAGTGTCAAAACACTTGCCAGCCATTTTGCTACATCCCAAACACCTGCCAGTCAATCCTTGCATAAAGGTGGTGATTGGAGCAATTGAGGTACAATAGACAATAAACAAAAATTTGAATTGCAGATTATTTATATAACAAGCAGACAGAAAGCTGTCAATGATGTGTAAAGAACTATAAGAGAATTGTTTACTAACTTGCGATTAAGCAAAAATATAGAATACTCCCTCTTCTTTAATTGTAACACAATAATGATATGAAATATAGTCTGTTAATTTCTTACATATATCCATATAATATCACTATGATCTTCAGGTGGATCAAATTATAATTCTAAGTTGGAGGATTTCGCATGAATAAAAAAAGAGAGTTGATTGAAACAAACAAAGAAGAAGCGGCAGAATTGACCGCTCCATTGCAGAGTGAAGAGGCCTTAGACTCCGGACCTTTCTACCACGGTACAAAAGCTGACTTGAAACCGGGGGACTTGCTGGAGCCCGGTTATAGTTCCAACTATGGTGAGCAAAGGAAAGCTAACTATGTCTATCTGACCGCGACCCTAGATGCCGCCGCGTGGGGAGCAGAACTTGCAGCGGGCGACGAACCCGGTCGAATCTACCGTGTGGAGCCCACCGGCAGCTTCGAGGATGACCCGAATCTGACAGACAAGAAGTTTCCAGGGAACCCGACTAGATCCTACCGCACTCGTCAGCCCCTGCGTGTATTAGACGAAGTCCTTAATTGGGAAGGACACTCCCCCGAAACGCTCCAGAAAATGCGGGATCACCTTGGTGAGCTTAAACGGCTCGGCATTGAAGCGATCAACGACTAACTGCGTGATAATCGAAAAATTTCAATTCGTTGAGCAGGCTGGCTTCTTACATACCCAAGATACCCCAGTCAATACTTGTATAAAGGTGGTGATTGGAGCATTTGAGCACCCTTTTTCAGTTCACATTTATGCAGTATAGATTAACTGCGCTTTGTGTGGTAAAATAAAATTCATTGGAAGGGAGTGAGCAAAATGCATGGACAAAAGATTCGTGTTACCCATACAAATTCAAAATAATAATTTGTATGGGTGAATAATACTATGAAAGAAAACAAGTACGACAACGATATATTTTTTGAAAAATATAGCCAAATGAGCCGCTCTAAGGACGGGCTGATTGCCGCAGGTGAATGGGAAACGATGAAAAGCCTACTTCCCGATTTTAGCGGTAAACGGATGCTCGACTTAGGCTGTGGCTATGGTTGGCATTGCATCTATGCCATGGAACAGGGTGCAGCTTCTGTGATTGGTGTGGATATTTCTCATAAAATGCTGGAGGTTGCTAAAAAGAAAACCACATTTCAGCAGGTGAAATATCTGTGCAGCCCCATGGAGGATGTTGACTTTCCATCGGAGAGCTTTGATGCGGTGGTGAGCTCTCTTGCATTTCATTACATTGCAGATTTTGAGCCCATCGTGCAAAAGATACACCATGTATTAAAGCAGGGTGGAAGCCTTGTGTTTTCAGTGGAGCACCCTGTCTTTACGGCTGAAGGCTCGCAAAACTGGTGCTATGATTTAGAAGGTGTTATCAAGCATTTTCCGATGGATAATTACTATTATGAAGGCAAACGGGTGGCCAATTTCTTGGGTGAGGATGTTGTCAAGTACCATCGTACACTGACCACTTATTTAAATACTCTGCTCTCTAACGGATTTGAATTGACGAAGATTGTGGAACCCCAGCCACCAGAGCATATGCTAGAAATCATACCAGGAATGCTGGACGAAATGCGTAGACCCATGATGCTGATTGTATCAGCTACCAAGAAATAGTGAAGGATAAAAGGCACGAGACAGTCATTGTCTGTTTCTCGCCCCTTTTTTACTATATGCCGAGTATCTGCCAGGCAATACTTGAATAAGGACAATGAAAAAACGTAGCAGCACATGATATAATTACGATAAATAGGAATTTAGTGGAGAGATACATGGAAAATTATTCACAAAAAGAATTAGATGCTGCGTTACAACTCATATCTTCTACCATCAGCAAATGTAGCAGGACACTTTCTATGCTTGGAGCGAAAAGGCGAGGGAAGAAAAAGCCAAGTGTGATGCCGGGGAAATCAGCCTACAGGAGTTTACTGAGTGGTTAAAACTCCTATAGGTAAAGTGAAAACGTATTGACAATTTGGTCTAATC
>DOHN01000133.1:2865-4165 GCA_003535195.1 Ruminiclostridium sp. | reverse complement strand
GAAATGGAACAGCGGTTTGCAGATTTGATTTGGCAGTGCGAGCCGGTTTCCTCGGGAGAGCTTGTAAAACTCTGCGATACGGAGTTTGGCTGGAAAAAATCCACGACGTACACCATGCTCAAACGGCTGTGTGATAGGGGAATATTTGAAAACCAAAAGGGGACGGTTGCGGCACTAATCGCCCGTGAAGATTTTTTAGCCATGCAGGGCGAGCAGTTCTTAACTGAAACTTTCGATGGCTCTCTACCGCAGTTTCTTGCCGCTTTCACCCGCAGAAATAAATTGAGCGAAAAAGAAATTCTGGAAATACAACGCTTGATTGACACACACAAGGAGGGGTAGCCGTGCTGGATACAGTTTTTTTAAAGGTTTTAAATATGAGCTATACCGCCAGCTATGTCATACTTGCTGTTCTATTGGTAAGGCTTTTGCTCAAAAAAGCGCCTAAGAGCTTTTCCTATGCGCTGTGGAGCGTAGTCTTGTTTCGGCTTGTCTGCCCATGGTCATTTGAAAGTGCTTTTAGCCTGCTATCGATAGGAGGGAGAACTACAGAGCAATTTCAGCCTTTTCCCCAACAATTTGTGACGCTGGAAACAGTCCGTGGCCGTGTGGACACTAACGGAGGCGGAATGATTCCATCCCCTGTTTCTCCTGCTCCGAAAGAGCCTCTTTTCGAAAATATTTTCACATTGATTTGGCTCATAGGGATAGCGGTTTTAATGATATACAGCGTAGTTATGCTGCTGAAACTGAAAAAACAGCTCAAAGGAGCTGTACATGATACGGAGAATATTTATCTTTGCGCCGGACTAAGCACACCCTTTGTCATGGGAGTGATCCAGCCCAGAATCTATCTTCCTTTGTCGCTTTCCGAAACGGAAAAACGCTACATTCTGCTTCACGAACAGACGCATATCCGAAGGTTTGATCATCTTATCAAGCTGGTCGGCTTTTTTGTGCTCTGCATGCATTGGTTCAACCCATTGGTATGGGTTGCGTTTTTCCTCTCAGGTCGGGATATGGAAATGTCCTGCGATGAAACGGTTATCAAAAAACTGGGCAGTGACGTAAAGAAAGAATACTCATCCTCACTGTTCTCTCTTGCTACAGGACGGCGAATGATCGGCGGTACTCCTTTGGCCTTTGGCGAGGGGGATACGAAAAGCCGCATCAAAAATGTGCTGAATTATAAAAAGCCGCCTTTCTGGATTGCAGTCGGAGCCATCGTGCTTTGCGGTGCCCTGATTGTCGGCCTTATGGCAAACCCCCGCAGCAAAGAAATTATTATGGTGAATGATAC
>DOHN01000133.1:434-2639 GCA_003535195.1 Ruminiclostridium sp. | reverse complement strand
CTCCGGCAGTATGCCGGAACGCAATTTTCAAGGCGCGGGGCTGGATGAAAAATATGCGGGAAACCGCATATTCCAGAGCGGTTTCGACGACATCATTTATCTGGAGGATTTTGATGGATTATTCATTGCGTTTGAGGCCCGGTCTTCTCCTGCATGGCGCAGCACAGCGGTAGATGTTTCATTTCCCGCACATTCTGAAAACGAATCTATTACCGGTGAAGCCGCGCCGTTTACTGCAAAATTTCTTCTCCCAAATAGCTGGGAAGTCAGACTGCCGGATGCGAATAGCGATCAGGGTGTTGGCTATTTCAGCTCCAATTTTCTTATTGAGATGCACCTGTATCATGATGATGTATTCGTGGGTCAGATTGGGTTTAACGGATTTGAGCCTTATGAAGGAGAAATCCCCGCGGAGGATTACTATAAAACCGTGTATTCTGTGCTTCGCCTTGGCAGTATGTATACTTGGGACGCCTATACCCCTGTCAACACAACTGAAACCTTTGAGGCTGCCGTTGCCACGGTCAACTATCTGGATGAAACAGAGGTTGAAAGGCATCCCGGTGCCATGCCCGACGTACCTGTTACAGAAGTTCCGGGTGTCCTTGCCTATGACAAAAATTTGAAGGTGTATATGGGAATCCAGTTTGCCGGTGATGTCGTGACGCAGCAGCAAGCGGAGCAGATCGCTTCAAGCATCCGTTTCACAGCAGCGTCTGAACAATCTTCCACACCGACAGTACAATCCTCTGCGGGGATGGCAGAACAGCCTAAGCTTACATTTTTTGTAAAGCCTGATGAGCCTGCACAGGTCATCGGCGAAACCGCAGCCAACATCTGGCTGAAATCTTGTATGGGAGAAGGTATTCCCCCAACAGAGCGGATGGCAGACTACACAATCAATGCAGTCACAGTGATTGCGGGAGATCCCAAGGAGGGGCAAAGCCGGGCGGATATGGAATACCACTATGTGGTACGGGTGAACTACGATGTTGTCACAGTATCAGAGGAATACTTTGCCCCCGGTGACGGAGTCTCCGGGAAAGGAACGTTTCAGGACTTGTTCCGTGAGTTATGTGTAAAGGCTTTAGAGAACGGCAACTTTGAAATTGTAAGTATAGGAACGGGAGGCGGGGAACAGGAGTTTATTGATCCGCTTGAGCTTGCAATCTCTGCTGCGATTTTGGATCGGGAAAAAGATAGCTCTGATAGTGAATTTGTCTGTGAAAGCCATGTGACACTAGCAACCGAAGGACGCAGTCCGGCAGGCAACAGTGATAATATTGATATGGTTACCGTTTATACAATGGTGCTTGTTCAGAAATACAACTTTGTAAATGATGGCTTGGATAAGGTTGGAGGTAGTCACATTCCGACAGCTATCACCTTCGATGTAAGCGAATCCGGAGAATACACATTAAAAGAATACTGGATTCCTCGCGATGGTTCTTATTATGGCCCCGACATTAAAGAAAAATTTCCGCCTGCCATTTGGGAGGATGCACTGGATACACAAAAGTATATTTTAGCACAAATTCAGAATTGCTATGCCCAAGCAATAAATTATAAACAACTGGATACCGTTTCCATTATTGAAAATCTTTTTGACATATTGATGTCCTCTCCTGCAGGTTCTTCCAATCCGGACGATTATATTGATGCTCATAGACTGGATTATCGTAAGTTAACCTACTATGGCGATTATACCTTGCGTTATATATTTTCAGAATTTCTGAAAGGTGGTCAGACCGGGCTAAAAGGCCGTCTCATGTGGATTGTGATGGATGACTTGATTGCCGGCGAGGGAATGCCCATGGCCGCAGAGAGTGGTCAGGAGTATTTTAACGCATGGCGTGAGCACGGACAGAAAAAACTATCCTCCATAGGAGAAGATGAAATGCGCGAACGCTATCCCAAATCATATCTTATGCTTACAATGCTATCGGATATGGAATAGATACTAAAATGCCCGCAGTCCTTTTAAGTGACTGCGGGCATTTATAATGATAATACTGCTTTGGCTTGCTGTTTTGATATACCATTCTTTATGAAAACATTGCATTGAGCATCTTTGCCACTAGTTTGCTCTTGGAGCGTGGGACAACAGAGAAAATATTGCGGTAGAAGTGTACCGTACAGCGCTGGTATTTGGCCTCCGGGAACACTTCTCCCACCGCCTCCGGCATTCCCAGACACTTGTCACCC
>DOHN01000133.1:0-191 GCA_003535195.1 Ruminiclostridium sp. | reverse complement strand
ACTTCACGGTAACCGGCCTCATTTACAGCGATTGCCACCAAAATCGCCACATTTTCGTACTCACCGCCCCAGTTGCGGCGCAGGTAGATGCCGTCTACATAGGCATACGGGTATTTGCCACCCTGCAAAGGGCGGTTGCGCCAGTCCTCAATATGGACGTAGGCTTTCTTGTTCAACTCACTGATGGTGGA
>DOHN01000021.1:36734-36973 GCA_003535195.1 Ruminiclostridium sp. | reverse complement strand
ACCTGGTTTTCCAGCAGCCAGTTCCGTGCAAAGGTGCCATCCTGAATTTCATTTAAGACCTTCTTCATCTCTTTGCGGGTCTCATCTGTGATAATGCGCTTACCCGTCATATAATCGCCGTATTCGGCCGTATCCGAAATGGAGTACCGCATAAAGCTTAAGCCGCCCTTATTGATCAGATCCACAATGAGCTTCATCTCATGCAGGCATTCAAAATAGGCGCTTTCAGGCTGATAGCC
>DOHN01000021.1:30956-36485 GCA_003535195.1 Ruminiclostridium sp. | reverse complement strand
GTTTCCAGTATTCCGGCTCTGGCTCCGCCAATACCTGCCCCATAGGCCAGGGCCAAATCTTTGGCATTGCCGGTGGCATCCTGGTGTACGGCTATCAGGCACGGAACTCCCCTGCCCTCCTGATACTGGCTTCTTACCGTATGGCCGGGGCCTTTGGGGGCTACCATGAAGACATTGACCTCTGCCGGAGGCGTAATCTGACCAAAATGAATATTAAAGCCATGAGCAAATGCCAGGCTGCTGCCCGGTTTCAGGTTGGGTGCGATACTCTTTTGATAGAGCGCAGGCTGTTTTTCGTCATTGACCAGAATCATGACAATATCCGCGCCCTTTGTTGCTTCGGCGGCGGTTGTCACCGGAAGGCCCGCCTCTTCGGCAAGCTTCCAGGATTTACTGCCCTCATACAGGCCTACTACCACGTTCATTCCGGATTCCTTCAAATTCAGTGCATGGGCGTGGCCCTGACTGCCATAACCGATCACTGCCACGGTCTTCCCTCTTAAAAGCTCCAGGCTGCAATCCTTCTCATAATACATTTTGGCCATAAGATCAATCCTCCTCATATTTTTTTATTTCCTTATTCCCTCTTTCAATGGCTGAAAGTCCGGTGCGGACAATCTCAACAATACCGTAAGGCGCCATGATGTTGATAAATGCTTCGATTTTCTCCTCATCCCCCGTCATTTCAACGGTAAGGGTGTCATTGGCCACGTCTACAATCTTGGCCCGGAAGATATCCACAATCTCAATGATGGATGCCCTCGCAGCCATGGTCGTTTTGACCTTTATAAGCGCAAGCTCCCGAAATACCGACTGGTGGACATCCAGCTCTGCGACTTTGATCACATCAATAAGCTTATTGAGCTGTTTTTTTATTTGCTCGAGAATATGATCATCTCCCTGGACCACAATGGTCATTCGGGAAATTTTGGGGTTTTCCGTTTCGCCCACCGACAGGCTGTCAATATTGTAGCCTCTGCGGCTGAATAGACCCGAAACACGGCTTAGAACACCGGACTGGTTCTCCACCAGAACCGACAAAATATGCCTGTTCATATTTCACTCCCCTTTCGGACGAATAACCGTCCTGACACCTATATTTGATGTAAAAATAAGTTTTATAAAGTACTTTCGTGGGCATCAACCATACATTCCACCACAAACGGACCTTTTGACCGGAGAGCCTTCTGGAAAGCAGCCTCCAGCTCAGCGTCCCGGGATACTCTCATGCCCTTCATGCCATAGGCTTCACAAAGCTTGATGAAGTCAGGGTTTTTATCCAGGTCAACACCGCTTGTCGCCTTATAGACCTGATCCTGGAGCTCCCGAACCATACCCAGCCTTCCATTGTTGAAAAGCAAAATCACGATGCCCATTTTATTGGCGGAGATGGTTCCAAGCTCGGACATGCTCATCTGAAAGCCTCCGTCTCCCACAACCGCTACGACCTGGCGCTCCGGAGCCGCCAATTTGGCGCCGGCCGCTGCGGGAAGAGCATAGCCCATGGTGCCGAGACCGCCGCTGGTCAGGAATTTTCTGCCCATCCTGTCTTCAAAATTTCTGGCCGCCCAGAGCTGGTTCTGCCCTACGTCGGCAACCAGGATGGCCTCATCGCTTAGCATATCGGAGAGAAGCTTTATGGCATACTTCGGGTTGACGGCCTGTGTCTCCTTCCGCGTCCCGCTCTTTTTAAAGGATTGGATTTCTGAAATCCACCCCGCTGTATTTTTGCTTTCCACTTTTTCATTCAAATCCAGAAGAATCTGCTTCGCATCTCCTACTACAGGTATCTGGGTGCCCACATTTTTCCCTATTTCGGCGGGATCGACATCAATATGGATGATCCTTGTATTCTCAAGCAGCTTTTCGGAGGCTCCGCCCCAGGTTCTGTCAGCGATTCTCGCGCCGATAAAAATCAGCAGATCCGATTTAGAAAGCGCGGCGTTGGCTTCGGGGAAGCCATGGGTCCCGATCATGCCGACATAGTGAGCATTTCCGGAGGGCAATGCCCCTTTTCCCATCAAGGTATGCGCTGCAGGTATTCCGGTTTTTTCAACAAAGGAAAGAAGCTCCGGCTCGGCATGGGATAATGTGACGCCGCCCCCTGCAACAATCAAAGGCCGTTCGCTTTCCGCAATCGCTTTTGCAGCTTTCTTGATCTGGCCGATATGGCCTTTCAGTGTCGGCTTATATCCCCGGATATCCACCCATTCCGGATATACAAAATCGATCCTGGCATCCTGAATATCACTTGGAACATCAATGAGCACAGGCCCGGGCCTGCCCGTAGCGGCAATGTAAAAAGCTTCTTTCATGATTCTCGGAAGTTCATTGGCCTCCTTCACCAGATAGCTGTGCTTTGTAAAAGACTCGGTGGCGCCGGTTATATCGGCTTCCTGGAACATATCCCTGCCGATCATGTCCGAGCGGACCTGACCCGTTATAACAACCAATGGAATGGAATCCATATAAGCCGATGCGATTCCCGTAATGAGATTGGTAGCGCCGGGGCCGGACGTTGTAATACATACGCCAGTCTTTCCGGAAACCCGTGCATACCCGCTTGCGCTATGGGCTGCGCCCTGCTCGTGGCGCACCAGCACATGATGGATCTTTGACTTTCTGAGCGCCTCATATACACTGACTATGGCGCCGCCCGGATAGCCAAAAACCGTATTGACCTTTTCTTCAATCAAGCATTTGATAATTGCTTCGGAAGCCTTCACGTCCTACACCCTTCCTAATTTTTTTTAAAACATTTTGCCCTTATACCCTGGAATTTCAATGATATTTTGATACTAAAAAACCCCCGCACCGTCGTTATACTATAACAACAGGGGCGAGGGATACACTCCACGCGTTACCACCCTATTTTTCCCTCTTATCTCACGATAAAGAGCTCATGAGGTTCTAACAAACCATCACCGCTAACGGGGCTGACCGTCCCTTCTTACTATCATTTTCAGAAGAGCTGCTCGGGAGAGATGATACTCCAAAACCCTGCCGATTTCCACCAACCATCGGCTCTCTGTAAAGATTTTCGAAGGAATACCGGGCTCCTTCATTGCATTTATTTCAGGGGATTTTTAAGTTATTGAATGATATTATACACGGGTGCGCTATGGGTGTCAATAAGTTTTTTAAATAAGTTTTTATGGTTTTATGTCTTTATGGTCTTCATTGCGGATCTCGGCCCTCTTTATCTTTCCGCTGAAGGTTTTGGGCAATTCCTCCACAAACTCCAAGATCCTGGGATACTTGTAAGGAGCGGTGATGCTCTTTACATAATTCTGTATGTCCTTCTTCAAATCTTCGGAAGGCGTGTAGCCCTTGGCAAGAACCACCGTAGCTTTGACCACGGTGCCCCTGATGGGGTCCGGCGCCCCTGTAACAGCGCATTCCACCACGGCAGGATGCTCAATTAATGCGCTTTCCACTTCAAAAGGACTGATCCGGTAGCCCGAGGCTTTAATCACATCATCATTCCGGCCTACAAACCAAAAGAGACCATGCTCATCCTTATAGACCACATCACCGGTGTGGTAGGTATTGTCATGCCAGCATTTTCTGGTTGATTCCTCGTCCCGGTAATAGCCGGTAAAAAGGCCCACGGGTTTATTGGTATTAACATCCCGGACCACCAATTCGCCTTCCACACCGGCAGGGACCGACCTTCCGTCCTCGTCCACAATGTCAATATGGTAGGTGGGATTGGGTTTTCCCATAGCACCGGGATCAATTTCAAACCATTCAAAATTTGCGATCATAACGGTGGATTCAGATTGACCGAACCCATTTAAGATGTTTAAGCCCGTCGCCTTTTTCCAGGTATAAAAAACCTGCGGATTCAGCGGCTCACCCGCCGTTGAGCAATGTCTCAGTGAGGATAAATTATATTTGCTCAGATCCTGGTGAATGAGAAAGCGATAAATAGTGGGCGGCGCGCAGAAAGTCGTTACACCGTATTTCTCCAGCATTTTCAAAAGGCCGTCCGGATCGAATCTTTCCATGTCGTAGACAAATTGGACGGCACCGCAGATCCACTGCCCATATAGCTTTCCCCAGCCGAACTTGGCCCAGCCCGATTCGGCCACCGTGATGTGCAGGCAGTTTTCCTCCACCATATGATAGTATTTTGCAGTGACAATATGTCCGAGGGGATAAGTAAAATCATGGCAGGCCATTTTAGGCATGCTGGTGGTTCCCGATGTAAAATAGATCAGCATCAAATCTTCATTTTTAATGGCTTCACCGGGCCTGTCCCACTTTTCCGAAGCATGCCGTATGCCTTCATCAAAGTTAAGCCAGCCTTCATGCTCTCCGCCGACAAGGACGGTTTTTTCAAGGGTGGGCGTCTCATGGCGCGAAGCCTCTACACATTCAATCGTCTCGGGCCAGTTATAGGTGACCACCATCTTAATTCCGGCAGCATTGACCCGGTATACGATATCCTTTTCTTTCAGCTGGTTGGTTGAGGGGATATAAACGGCTCCGATCTTACAGAGGGCAAAAACAAAGAAATAGAACTCATAACGACGTCTTAATATCAGCATAACCTTATCCCCTTTTTCAATGCCAAGGGACTTTAAATAGTTTGCTGTCTTATCGGACCAGTACTTCAGATCGGCAAAGGTAAACCGCCTTTCCTCCCCGTGATCGTTGCACCACACAAGAGCGGGACGTTCAGGCTCCAGCCTGGCATATTCGTCAATGATATCATAGGCAAAATTAAAGGAATCAGGAACCTTTATTTTTAAATTCTGCGAAAAGTCCTCATAGCTTGTAAAGGTTTCTTTCTCAAGATAGCGATGTGCAAGATTCATAAACGGTAAATCCTCCTAAAGCATGATGATGGTCAGAAATTTAGCCTCTTTATTGTCCATGGGCAGCATTTTATGAAGAATCTGAGAATTGAAGTACAATGCGTCGCCCGGTTCCAGAATATATTCGCTCTTACCCACAACAACCTTCATTCTGCCTTCCAGGCAGTAATTAAATTCCTGACCTTTATGGGAGACCAGCTCAGGTGCTTTTGACGGATCAAGGGTGACCAGCAGCGGCTCAATTTTTCTTTTGGCATACTTATAGGCAAGGCTTTCGAAATGATATTGATCATAGCGCTCAACAGTAAGGCCTTCCCCCTTCTTCACCAGACATGCGTCGTGAAGCTTGGGGGAAACTCCTGTCAGTATTTCGGTCATATCCACCTTATAATAATCGGATATCTCATGAATCAGGCTAACCGGAATATCATCCTCGCCGCTTTCATATTTCTCATATTCTTCTGTAGGCACATTAACGACCTTGGCCACTTCTTCGGCAGGAAGCCCGGCTAAAAGCCGTAAGCCCTTGATTCTGGCTGCAATATCCCTTATTTTTTCGTTCATATCATAAGCCCCTTTCTATAACTAATTGGAAGGTTCTAAAACTATTTGTATGATTATACCACAGTCCTAATTTGAACGGACAGCCTTTTCTCATTCAGCTTACTGGTGCCGTGAGTGACATTAAAGTGTGTAAGCGGAGCAG
>DOHN01000021.1:24477-30802 GCA_003535195.1 Ruminiclostridium sp. | reverse complement strand
AGGATTGCGGAGCTACCGAGTAAAATCCTGGACGGATTTTCTCGAGGGCACACTTTAATTCACTCTAAGGCGCCATGATTGATGTTTTAGTGCATGAGTGGAGCAGGATTACGAAGCGGCGCGATTCGAAGTCATTCACAGCAGGCTTTCAGGCTTTCAATATCCAGTATTTTAATAGTGGAAAGATGGTAGTCGATCATGCCCTCTTCCTTCATTCTGGACAGCTCCCTGGACATGGAAGGCCTTGAAACATTCAGAAAATCAGCAAGCTGGCCCCTGTTCATGGGCAGATTAAATGTAGCTTTTCCGCTTTTTAAGTGCTGTTCGTAAATAAAGGTGCACAGCTTTGATCTCATGGTTTTGATGGAAATGTAGTCCATCTTCCTGCTCAGCATAAGCGCTCTTTTGGAGACCACATTCAGCATGTTTGTAATCATTGCGCTATGATAGGGACAGAGATTTCTGCACTGGCCCGTAATCTTATTTTTATCAATAAAACAGACGGTCAGAGGTGTATTGGCCTGCACCAGGGCGGGCCATTCCGTTTGCCTTGCAAAAGCCGCAATTTCTCCAAACATCTCCCCGACGGTCAGGTTTTTAATCAGCAGTCTGTTGCCGGAAATGCTTTCTTTAAAAACGCTGGCCTCTCCTTCAAGCACAATGCCAAGGCTTTCCAGCTTGTCCCCGCTCCGGACGACAAAATCGCTACGGCTGAAGCTTTGAATATGGGGTCTAATGCATTTTATGAGGGACCTTAACGCATCTGCTTCTATTTTCTCAAAAAGATCACATTTTTCCAGCGCGGATAAGTATTGCTCAATCATTCATTTTCTCCTCCGACCCCATCAGCCGGCCTCAGCCTGTTCAATAAGCCTGCCGTTCATATACTGGTAGAAATGCGGTTCTCCCTGCTGACCGGACTCTATGATCCATTTGCCTTCACGACTATATAAACCGGCATAGAAAAATCCTGCAGATTCTGTAACACTGGCTTTTTCAAAATGGTCTTCATTCCACCTGTAGATATCAACAAATCCGGGTACGCTTCCCATAGATACAGAAGCCAGTTCCTGACTTCCGTCATTATCCAGATCGGCCGCCGTGGGATTATCTATTTCCAAAAGCTTGACCCATTCCTGGTTTTCCTCATCATATAAAATAATTTTCATCACCCGATTTGCTGCGCCAAGATTTCCTGCTATTTCAATTTTATTGATTGAATCAGAATCCCTGTCAACAAAGCTGACTTCCACACCTTCGAGGCCATAGGCAGAAATTTCATTTCCGGTGGAAAAAAGTTCATTGTCATATTCAATAAAAGCAGCTGCCTGACCGGCACCGGAAGCATTGGGGTCCCTTTTTAGATATAGATTGACATTAGCTTTACCGCCGGGCAACTGACCGTAAGGGATACTTTCTATCCTCTCCCAACCTTGCTCAGGTTTACCGGCAATCAGTTTTTCCTTGGGTACCGGCGTAAATATAAGATCTATATCCTTCAAGCTTTCATTTTCCGGTTCTCTATTCTCTGTTTCTTTGCCTTTTATAGAATCATTATTTTTTTCAGCCGGTACATTTGCTTTTGTACAGCCGTTTAACAAGCACACAAGAGTCAGCATGACGATCGTCAATCTTACTTTAATCAAAAATCCTCCATTTCGCTTGGGGCCGAAACAGAATTCTCCCAATCCTTGCATACATCGATCCAGGAGATTGCGCCCGATAGCCTTTCAAGCTCCTCAAGGCTTAATTCGGCAGCGCTGTTGCTGCTTCCGCATGCAGGAAAAACCGTGCTGAACCTTTTCAGCGATATATCCAGGTAAGTTTTTACTCCGCTTTTTACCGCGAAAGGGCAAACACCGCCTACGGCATGTCCCGTATAGGCAAGCACCTCATCGGCATTCAGCATTTTTGCCTTTTTCCCAAACTGCAGCTTATACTTTCCATTATCAATTCTTGCGTCGCCTGCGGCAACAATTAAAACGCACTGATCATCGACCATAAAAGACAATGATTTTGCAATTCTCTTGGGCTCGCAATGGAGAGCCTCGGCTGCAAGTTCCACAGTTGCGCTGGAAACATCAAATTCCAGTATCCTGTCTTCCAGGTTCCATGACCGGAAATACGCTTTTACCTTATCAACTGACATTTTTGTCTCCTTAAGTAATTAACTTTACCACGGTGATGTATTAGTATTTATCTTACGTGAATCATTTCGATTAGTCAATAAGTATGTATATACATGCCGCTGCCCGTCATTTTGAAGGAAAATCCCCTCATTGTTTATTTTAAGAAGCATAGCTATTGGAAATTTGTGCATGATAAAAAAATATGATAATCTACTTTTAAGTATTTAAAAAAAGAAGGGGGTTTCCCATGAAATTCAGCCAAATGACCTATACCCGAACAGACCTTAAAGATTTTTCAAAAGAATGGTGTCAACTGATTACTGATTTTAAAAAGTCCAAATCCGCTCAGCAGCAGCTAAACCTGCACAATAAGTTCAATGATCTTATGAAGCGCTACAGCACTATGCGCAGCCTTGCTTATATACGTCACACCTTAAATACGGAAGACGGCACCTGGTCTGCCGAACAGGATTATTACGATGAAAACGGTCCGCATTTTGAAAAGCTTTTAATTGACTATTACAAGGAGCTGGTATCCTCCAAATTTCGCTCTGAATTGGAAAAGGAACTGAGTCCCCTTGTCTTCGAAAAGATCGAGCTTGCGCTGAAGGGCTTCGATGAACGCATGATCCCCTATATGCAGGAGGAAGGCAAGCTCACCACAGCCTATGCCAAGCTCCTGGCTGCGGCGGAGTTCCAATTTGACGGCAAAACCCTGAATTTGCCCATGCTGACCTTCTATATGGAGCATCCCGACCGGGAAATCCGGCGCGCGGCTTTCCAAAAGCGTACAGAATTCTTCGTAGCCCACGCAAAAGAGCTTGATGAGCTATACGACAAACTGGTAAAAGTCAGAACGGCCATGGCCAGAGAAATAGGAATGAACAATTATATCCCGCTGGGCTATATCATCATGGAACGCAATGACTATGACAGGGACATGGTCGCCAATTTCAGAAACCAGGTCAAGGAATACCTGGTTCCGCTGGCTACCAAGCTTCATGATAAAAAGCGCAGGTTCCTCGGCCTGGAACGCTTGAGCTTCATTGATGAGCCCGTATACTTTAAAGAAGGAAATCCTGCCCCTGTGGGAACTCCGGAGCAGATATTCGAAAACGGCAAAAGGATGTATTCCGAACTTTCTCCCCAAACTAAGGAATTTTTTAATTTCATGCTGGAAGGCGAATTATTTGATGTACTCAGTAAAAAAGGAAAAACCGGCGGCGGTTACTGTGACTTTCTTCCCTTTTACAAATCTCCCTTCGTATTTGCCAACTTTAACGGCACCAGCGGCGATATCGATGTGCTGACCCACGAATGCGGGCATGCGCTGGAATCCTATCTGACCCGGGATATGAAAGTCTATGAGCAGACCAGGATCGGCATGGAAACGGCAGAGATTCATTCCATGTCCATGGAATTTTTCACCGCGCCCTGGATGCATCTTTTCTTCCAGGAAAAAACACCCCAGTACCTTTACATGCACCTGCTTTCCACCCTCATTTTTATTCCTTACGGATGCATGGTGGATGAATTCCAGCATATTGTTTTTGAAAATCCTGATCTGACACCCGATGAAAGAAAAAAAGTCTGGCGTGAGCTGGAAGGGCAATATAAGCCCCATCTCAATTATGAGGGCGACCCCTTCTTTGGCAGGGGCGGAACCTGGCAGCGGCAAACCCATATCTATGAACGGCCTTTTTATTATATTGATTACTGCCTGGCTCAAACCTGTGCTCTTCAATATAAAATCAAAATGGAAGCAGACTTTAAGCCGGCCTGGGAAAGCTATTTGAACCTTAGCCGGCGGGGCGGCACCATGAAATTTACCGAGCTGATCCGGGAGTCGGGACTCGAATCTCCCTTCGAAGAGGGTTGTTTGAAGCATATGGTAAAGGCTGTGGAGGAGCTCATTGAGACTTACGAAAATAAGCTTCCGGAGGAATACAGAAAAGCTTTAGAACAATAATCTATAGGACATTCTGTAAAGAGGCTGTGCAAAAGGCAGCCTCTTTCTTTTGTATATTTTTTGGTGCTATTTTATTTTTCCGAGGATATCATTATGTTAGGTTGACTTTTAAAGGAGCCTTGCTTTGAAAAATAAAAAGGTCACTGCCCTCCAGGTGGCCGGAACTTACATAGGAACGGTTGTGGGCGCAGGGTTTGCTTCTGGTCAGGAGATGCTGCAGTTTTTTGTGAGCTTTGGAAAGTCAGGCCTTTTGGGGTTGGCTGCGGTCTCCCTGATGTTTATATACTTCGGCTATATCATCATGGACCTGGGCCTGGAGCTGGATGCCTCTTCCCACCTTCCCATCGTTGCAGAGACAGGAGGCAAAGTTCTGGGACGATTTTCCGATGCAGTAATCACCTTTTTTCTATTCGGCGCATTAACAGCGATGATCGCCGGTTCGGGAGCGCTTTTTGCCCAGGAGTTTCACTTAAACCCCCTTATCGGAAGCCTCTTTATGGCTGTTATTACAATATTGACGGTAATGAGCGGCTTTGATGGAATCATCGATTCCATCAGCATTGTAGTGCCGTTTTTGATCATTGCCGTTGTTGGCGTAAGTATTGCATCCCTTTTAACCAAGCACTCCGAACCTGATCTCACCGTCTCCCTGCCCAGGCCCCTTATTTTAAGAAATTGGCTCTGGTCGGCCATATTATATGCCTCCTACAACACTGTCCCCTCTATTTCGATCCTGGCCCCCCTTGGCGCCCAGGCTAAAAACAGAAAAGTGATTAAAAAGGGCGCACTTTTAGGCGGTCTGGGTCTTGGCATTGGCGCCCTGGCTATTTTTTCAGCCCTCTATGTCAATGCCGCTGAAATCAGGGATCTGGAAGTACCCATGATTTTTGTGACCAGACGTATCTCACCGGTTGTCCGAATCCTTTATGCCGTCGTGCTGCTGGCTGAAATCTATACTACGGCCGTCGGAGACCTTTATGGGTTTACCGCAAGAATAAACAGTAAGCCCGAATACAGGCTCCGGGTCATTTTGTGGAGTACCTTAGCAGCTTTTCTTGCAAGCCTTGCAGGCTTTTCAAACCTTGTAAAATACATGTATCCCGCAGTAGGCTACTGCGGGATTATAACGCTTATCTGCCTGGTCTATCACCGGTACAGGTCTTAAAGTTCTTCCTGAATCAGCTCCAAGGCAATTGATTTTAGTTCGGGCATGAGCTGGGCTTTTGTTATGCCGTAGCGCCTGAGCTGTTCCGTCAGTGAAGCTCTGAATTCTTTTGCAATGACGATTTTGAAAAGATACTGATAGCTGTCGGAAAGATCTTTCATATCCACCATGGGCACCGTATAGGGAAAGACCATGAACGTGCCCCGCTGAACAATAATTCTGGGACTGTTGATGGGGCTGTAAACCGCGGCCGGCTTTTTATTCTGAAATGGATTTTTCTGCGGCCCGAACATCTCATAAACACCCTTTTCCTGTATATTGGGAATATACCCCTCCGGATAGTAATCATGGAAAGTAAATGCGGTGTTCAATTGAACGGGATTTAAGCACCAAACCGCCGCGTCGTTTGACATCTCCTCTTCGGTTGCCTCCAGGTCAATGGCAAAAATAAGAGCGACAAGTGCATCCTCCGACCAATCCATCAGCCTGGTGGGTATCCCGTAATGCTGCATTAAAAAAAGCCATTCCCAGTATGCACCGGTTCCTTCCGCGCCAGACCTTAAAGAGATTTGATCCAGATAAGGGAAGGCTTTGGACTTGAATTTTGACAGATAGACGGACTCATATTCCGCATGAAGCCCATTTCGTCCCAGGGCTGGAAGCAGCGGATAAGCTGCCGCTCTAAGCCCCCTGAACCAGAGCTTAGGACTGTACTTTATTTCCTGGACCTCCTGATTATCGCTCCATAAAATCCTGTAGGCATTATCAATGGCCTTCATATATTGCTCTACAGACTCCACCTTTTGTTCCATGTTGCACAGAGCCGGATAAAACTCCTTAAAACTTAATCCCTCCTCGATCACGATAAAGCCCTCCAGATGTTCTTCTAAACTATCATATTAGAGAAATCCGGATTTTGTGTTATAAATACTGCGCCACACCTCACAGGGACAGACCCTTTTTGATAAATAATGCGTAATTTAGCGCCATGAGCAATGTTTTGTACGCCCTACCGGTGCCGTGAGTGATATTAAAGTGTGTCAGCGGAGCAGGATTGCGGAG
>DOHN01000021.1:12077-24339 GCA_003535195.1 Ruminiclostridium sp. | reverse complement strand
GCGGAGCTACCGAGTAAAATCCCTGACGGATTTTCGAATCGAAGAAACAAAAAATACATATTGACAATTTTAAACGGGCATCATAATATATTAAAAACAACAAAATCACAAAATGCATTGACGGAGAAAAGTAAGAGGTTTTTAGCCTACAGGGAGAAGCCGCCAAAGACTGAGAGCGGCCTTATGACCTAAAACTTTCCGAAGTTCTCTCCTGAGCACATGAGCTCAATGCCAAAAGGCTAGTAGGTAAGTGCGCAAGTCCAGCGTTATCAGGACAGGATATCGGAGTAATCCCGTATCCCAATAAGTGAGTGCACCATGATTGGTGAATTTGGGTGGTACCGCGAAAGCTTAAGCCTTCGTCCCTTTTTAGGAGACGAAGGCTTTTTTGACGGTTTAACATATTTTTAAAGGAGGCTTGCAAAAATGATTATCGTATTGAAACAGGGTATTGAGCAGGACAAGGTTGACTGCTTAAAGAGCTGGATCACCGAAAAAGGTCTTGAAGTGAATCCCATCTATGGCACTGAAAAAACCGTGCTGGGGCTGGTGGGTGATACCTCCCACCTCTCTGTTGACGAAGTAGGCATGCATGAAGCTGTGGAAAAGGTCTTAAAGGTTCAGGAACCATATAAAAAGGCAAACCGTAAATTTCATCCTGAGAATACTATTATCCGAGTCGGAAATACGGAAGTAGGCGGTAAGGAGTTGGCCGTCATTGCAGGGCCCTGTTCGGTAGAATCGGAGGAGCAGATCATAAAAATAGCCCAGCAGGTAAAAAAGTCCGGAGCAAATATGCTAAGAGGCGGAGCTTTCAAGCCCAGAACTTCCCCTTATGCCTTTCAGGGCCTGAAAGACGAGGGTCTTATACTTTTAAAAAAAGCAGGGGAACTCGCCGGACTTCCCATCGTATCTGAAATAACAAACACCGGCTCCCTGGAGATTTTTGAACAATATGTGGATCTTATTCAGGTCGGCGCCAGAAACATGCAAAACTTTGAACTTTTAAAAGAGCTTGGCAGAATCAGCAAACCTGTTCTTTTGAAAAGAGGCTTTGCCAATACATTAGAGGAGCTGCTCATGGCTTGTGAGTATATTATGAGCGAGGGAAATACCCAGGTCATTCTCTGCGAAAGAGGAATCCGAACCCATGAAACCTATACGCGCAACACCCTTGACCTCAGTGCTGTTCCTGCTCTAAAGCGAATGAGCCATCTTCCCGTCCTGGTGGACCCCAGCCATGGAACAGGCCTGTCCTGGATGGTGGAACCGCTGGCAAAGGCGGCTGTGGCTGTGGGTGCGGACGGCCTTATTATAGAAGTTCATAATAATCCCATGAAGGCTTTGTCCGACGGACCCCAGTCCATCACCCCTGCCGAATTCTCTTATGTCATGCCAAAGCTGAGAGAATATGCCCGCTTTGAAGGCAGAGACATCTCCATTCCGCATACGGCCGCCTATGCCGGGACGCCGGGCTCCTTTGCCAACGAGGCCGCGGAAAAATTGTGCTCCAACTCTGCTTTGACGGGGTTCGAACACTTTGACGACGTCTTTGATGCTGTTTTGAACCAAAAAATTGAGATGGGCGTGGTTCCCTGCGAAAATACGATTGCCGGAAAAGTGTCGGAGGTGTCGGAGCGCCTGGCAAAAGATGAATTTACGATTATTGACCGGATCCGGATCAAAATTAACCAGATGCTGGTGGCGCCGGCCGGGACCGAGCTTTCCAGCATCCGCAAAATATATTCCCACCATAAGGCATTGGAGCAGTGCAAGAATTTTTTAGAGACCCTGCCCGACTGCCAGATCCTCCCCTATTCCACTACCTCTGCCGCGGCTGCAGCAGTGGCCGCCCTCAACGATAAATGCTCGGCAGCCATTGCCAGCGAAACTGCGGCAAAGCTAAACAGGCTGGTTGTTATAAAGGATAATATCCAGGATAAAGAAAATAACTATACCGAATTTGTTCTGTTTAAAGCAAAATGTAAGATCACTACGGAATGATTCAGCAGAACTTATGATTTTCCAAAAAATTAGGTATATTTTCCACATTTATATGCAAAAATAGCTAATAACAACTATCAATCCGGAAAGGAGCAAGCTTATGTCTAAGAATCAACAGCCCAATAACCCGAAGTCGAACACCAATACCAAAGAAACAAGAAACGGTGAGAATGAAAAACGCCTTAATCAGGTACCAAACAGCAAGAATCCGGTAGTACCCGGCAACGAAGCACCCTATCGTTAAAGGCAGCTAAATATTTTGCATAAAAAGACGGCAACCAGAAAAACTAAGAATGGTGATATGCAATGGGAAAGAACAAGAATAATGCACCCAAATCCTCCAAGAAAAAAGCTCAAAATCTTGGAGAAACAGCAAATCTGCCAAAAGGTGCAGAACACAATCAGAATCAGGGATCCAAGTAAAGCCCTGAAAGTTCCTTATTCACACACAAGAGGCTGCCAAATATGATGGCAGCCTTCTTCCATATATGATCAACGTCATGAATATGACGTTTTTTTCAATTTAATAACCGTTATGATTGGAGTCCCCAGGCTTTTTCAGTATGGTCGCAAGACCTGCAAAAACCAGCGCCCCCCCTGCAATGTACTTAAAAGTCCAGGCAAACCGCCCCAGACAAAAGATGGAAAACAACAGGACTGAAATAGAGGTCAGGATAAAAACGGGTATTAAAAGCCCCGGCTCCCTGTTTCCTGCCAGATACAGCAGAAACAGTCCAATGGCGGGAGCCATAATAAAACCGGGCCATACAATATCCCATGCATTAAATACCGTCGCAAACAGGCATATTCCTGCGGTGGTCAATAAAATACCGATGGGCACAAGCAATCCGGGAGCTCTGTCCCCAAATGTATAGAGGAGCCACAATCCCACTGCCGGAGCGGCTATAAAGCCCGGCCACACCCATTCATAGGAAAAGGTTTCACCCAAAAGCAAGGTGATGCCGACGGTAAGCAGGATCCCTGCCGGCACCAGAAGACCTGCTCCGTAGGGCCTTCTGGTAAAGTAGCCAAGAAAAAATAAAAAAGATATACCAATTACGATCATAGGCCAGGTCAGCCTGAATATCCACGATATATCAAAAAATCCCAGGTTGCCCGATATAATCAATATGCCAAATATAACAAGAATAGCTCCCGTCACATATTTCGAGCGGTTTCTCATAATATGCCCTCCGTTTATTCCATCTGCACTATGATTCATTATAACGAACCAATATGATAATACAATGGGACCGGAATTAGAATTTGATTAGAGAATCAGCATGGCATCCCCAAAGCTGAAAAAACGGTATTCAAGGGCTATAGCTTCCTGATAGGCATTCAAAATTCTATCCTTTCCGGCAAAGGCGCTGACCAGCATAATGAGTGTGGATTCGGGAAGATGAAAATTAGTTATAAGGGCGTCCACCATCCTAAATGAATATCCGGGATAAATGAATATATCGGTTTCCCCTTCCCCGGGGTAGATCCTGCCGTCCTCCCTGGTCTGAGTTTCCAATACCCGAACACTGGTTGTTCCAACGGCAATGACCCGCTTTCCCTGTTCCCTGGTGCCATTGATGAGCGCACAGGTTTCCGGACTGATGGTATAATACTCTTTATGCATATGATGCTCCAGAATATTTTCAGTTTTGACAGGCCGGAAGGTTCCAAGCCCTACATGCAGGGTTAATTCTGCAATGTTCACGCCTTTTTCACGAATGATGTCAAAAAGCTCGGGTGTAAAATGGAGCCCGGCCGTGGGGGCGGCCGCCGAGCCGTTGATTTTGGAATACACCGTCTGATAGCGTTCCTTATCCTGAAGGGTTGCGTGGATATATGGGGGTAATGGCATTACCCCCACTTTATCAAGAATTTCTTCAAATACGCCGTCATAAAAGAACTTTACAATCCGATTGCCCTCTTCGGCGATTTCCAGGATTTCAGCCTTTAAAAGCCCGTCTCCAAATATAAAGCGGCTTCCCGGCTTGGCCTTTCTGCCCGGTTTTAATATGACCTCCCAGATATCCGCCTCTATTCTTTTCAAAAGAACAAATTCGATTTTGCCTCCGCTTCCTTCCTTCTGTCCTAAAAGTCTGGCCGGAAGCACCCGGGTGTTATTAATAACCAGACAATCCCCCGGCTCTAAATACCCGGGCAAATCTGAAAAGTGCTTGTGTTCGAGAACATCCTTCTTCCTGTCCAGCACCAGAAGCCTCGACATATCTCTTTTTTCAAGAGGGTTCTGGGCGATCAGGCGTTCGGGAAGATCATACCAAAAATCATGTAGCTTCATAGTAACCTCAATAAGAGTGCATTGCTCCGTTCAATGAATTTAGCCATGGTGTCAGGCTCTAACTGTCTGTTGTTCAGAAGGGCAAGATCGTAGATCTGGCTTGCGCCGGTAAGTGCATCCTCTTTTTTATTATCCGTTTCATAAAGATCCGCTATTCTTCTGATGAGGGTATTTTTGCTGTTCAATACCAAGGTTTCTTCCTCCGGGAAGAG
This sequence comes from Ruminiclostridium sp., assembly GCA_003535195.1. Classification (GTDB taxonomy): domain Bacteria; phylum Bacillota; class Clostridia; order DSM-8532; family DSM-8532; genus DTU059. The sequence goes on along the minus strand of DOHN01000021.1, from coordinate 19,827 downwards.
TTCAGCCGTATTAAAGCTTCCTCCGTACACCCTGCTCATTTCCTTAAAGCGGCGGGCTTCCTCCGAAAGCAGAACGACAGCCGGCATGGATTCAGTCTTTAAGCTCTCCACCTTAACTTTAAGTTTTTCTTTTCCGGTGGCCTCCTTGAAGAGCTTTTCAAGCTTCTCCAAAAGCTTCTTGTCTTCGTCTTCGTTGTCGTCGCTGTTTTTCATTACACCCGTAATATCCGCATCCACGCGCATAAACTTGATATTGCTGTTATGCTGCTCCATATAGGTGATGAAGTGCACATCGATCATGGTATTCAATATAACCGCGTTCAGGTTTTGTTCCTTGAACATGCGAATATACTGGGCCTGCTGCTTTTCGTCATTGACATAGTATATGGTCTTCTTCTCATCCGTGTTGCCTTCCAGATATTCGGCCTGGGTCTGGTATCTATCGTAGATGGTCTTATAGATGAGTATATCCTTCATTTTGTCGTTAAATTTAGGCTCCCTCATACAGCCATATTTTACAAAGGGGCTGATATCATCCCAGTATTTTTCAAAGCTCTCCCGGTCCTTTTTAAACATGAGCTGCAATTTATCGGCTACCTTTTTGATAATGTGGTTTGAAATCTTATCCGCATATCCCTCATTCTGCAAAAAGCTTCTTGAAACATTGAGCGGAAGATCCGGGCAGTCCAGGCAGCCCTTTAACATCAGCAAAAATTCCGGAATGACCTCTTTCACATTATCGGCCACAAAGACCTGATTATAGTACAGCTTCACTTTTCCTTCCATGGTCTCAAGCTCATGCTTCAGCTTTGGAAAGTAGATGATCCCCTTCATATTGAAAGGATAATCCATATTGATGTGGATCCAGAACAAAGGATCATTAAAATCCTGGAACACTTCATGATAGAAAGCCTTATATTCTTCGTCCGTGCATTCCCTGGGGTTTTTCAGCCAAAGAGGATGGGTATTGTTGATTGATTTTTCCTTCTTTTCTTCGGGCTTGTCTTCAGCCTTCTCCTGTTCCTTGTCCTCTTTCTTCTCATTTTCATCGGTCAGAAAAATTTCAGACTGTAAAAACGCAAAATATTTCTTGAGGGTCTCCCGAAGTGTCCATGGCTCAAGGAATTCTTTGGAATCTTCGGCGATATAAAGGGTCACAGTGGTACCAACCGTATCTTTGGAGGAGTCCCCCATGGAATATTCCGTATCGCCCGTACTCTCCCAGTGCACAGCCTTCTGGCCCTCTGCATAGGACAGGGTGTCAATGGTAACCTTCTCACTGACCATGAAGGCGGAATAAAAGCCCAGGCCGAAATGCCCTATAATCTGCTGATCATCAGTTTTGTCCTTATATTTCTCAATAAAATCCTTAGCACCCGAAAAAGCGATTTGATTAATATATTTCTTTACTTCCTCGTCCGTCATGCCGATACCGTTATCGGTGACCGAAATCGTACCTTTTTCTTTGTTGACCACAACGTCTATGCGGGGCCTGTAGCCTTCAGGAAGACTTGCTTCTCCCATGCCGGAAAGCTTTTTAAGCTTGCTGATGGCATCGGCTGCATTAGAAACGATCTCTCTTATAAAAATATCCTTTTCCGAATATAACCATTTTTTTATGATGGGAAAAATATTCTCCGTATGAATAGATATACTGCCTTTTTCGTTCATTTATAAAACCTCCCGTTAAGTATTTTCTATCGATATGATAATATTAAGGTCAGAGAATGTCAACACAAAATTAGCACTCTCGTGGAGAGAGTGCTAATTTATATCCACTGGAAAATCCAAAATCCAATCAATCAGACTGCTTTATAATCCTTATCATCATGATCATCCAGATTTTGAAGCGTTTTTAACTGGCCCCGGATGATACTTTCAATCTTGATCTTATAAGCCTCCACATCCCTTTTGACCCGCTCATACTCAAAACGGGCGCCCAGAACCTCCTTATTGGATTCGTCAATAATCTGCTGGGCACGAAGGTCAGCCTCTTTTAAAATATTTTCTCCGCTTTTTTTTGCGTTTGCGATGATCTCATCACTGGTTTGCTGTGCAATAATCAGGCTATTTTGCAGAGAGGATTCAATACTCTTATAGTATTTTATCTTTTCCTGGCTGTCTTCAAGCTTTTCCTTCAGTTTTGCATTGTCCTTAATCAGTTCGGTTAAGTCTTCCACAACCTTTTCAAGCACATCCTCCACCTGAAAAGTATGATAGCCCATTAAAGTCTTCTTAAACACAATGTTCTGAAGATCATTCGGCGTAAAATTCATGGATCACACCCCCGTTTATATAAGGCGCAGAAAATAAAATAAAGTAATCAACGTAAAAAATTCTTTAATAAAGTATCTAACAAATAAAGAATAATAAGAACTACAAAAGGCGAAATATCAAATTTCAGCTTATTTTCCTTTGATTGCTTTAAAAGTATCCTACGCACTGGATTCAAAAGTGGTTCTGAAACCTGCAGCAAGAATTGAAAAGGTGCTGTATCTCTGCGTACGACTTTAAACTCACAAAAAACTCTGGTTATGAGTACAGCCTCCATTACACCTATAACAACCCTCATCGCTGTGATAAAGCTTATTGCATAGTTCATTTCCTATTTTACCCAGGAAAAAACCCCTTTATTCTTGATGTCGTCCTTTAAGTCCCCTGTGATCTCAATACTTGCAGGAGTCGCAAGAAAAATACCGGCAGAAATCTTTTGAATATCTCCATCCAGGCAATACACAGCACCGCTTAAAAAGTCCACCATTCTCTGTGCGATGGGAGTATCTACGCCTTCAACATTCATTATAATAGCCTTGTTAGATTTAAGATGGTCACAAAGCTCACGGGCTTCAAGAATATTCTGAGGTGCCTGAACAACAACTTTGAGATTATTGTTGTTATTCATGTTTAGAACTTTGCCTTGGGTATTCTTCCTGGCGGCATAATTGCGTTCATGTCTGGAAAGGTTGCCTTCAGAACTTTCTTCCTCGTACATTTCATCTTCTGCGTCTTCATTTGATTCCCAGCCAACAAAGTCAAGAACCCTATCAAATAGTCTAGCCATCGTATATTCCTCCAGTTTTCATTAGTAAAATATCCCAAGCCTTACGGCTTATATACTCTTTTTCCGAACAGAGCGCTTCCGACCCTGACGATGGTGGCTCCTTCCTCCACCGCAATCTGATAATCGCCGCTCATGCCCATGGACAATTGGTCCATACTGATATTTTCCACTCTTTCCCTTAACATGTCAACAGATAGTTTTCGTAAATCTCTGAAAACCCCTCTGACCTCCTCGGCATTCTCGGTATAGGGTGCAATGGTCATAAGGCCTTTTACTTTAATATTGCCCATTTTCGAGAGCTTTAACAGAAAGTTCTTCACTTCATCAGGCTGAATACCGGCTTTTGTACTCTCTCCCGATACATTGACTTCTATCAGAACGGGGAAAATATAATTCAACCTCTCTCCTCTCTTCTGCAAAGCCTCCGCAAGCTCCAGGCGATCCAGCGAGTGGATGAGGGCTATACGCTGATCCAAGTACCGGACTTTATTTGTTTGAAGTCGCCCAATAATATGCCAATTGCACTTTCTGTTAATTATATCGGATTTTCTGACAAATTCCTGAACTCTATTTTCGCCAAAATCAGTGATACCAAGGTCATAGGACCTTTGCATCATTTCTACATCAACGGTCTTTGTAACACCCAGCAGCAATATATCGTCAGGGTTTCTGCCCGCCTTTAGCGCTGCGGATCTAATATTTTGCCTGACCAATGAAATATTATCCGATAAATTGACTTCACTTTCTAAACTCATTTTTCTACCACCTGTCCTTCGGCCACATTTTTAGGATTTACCAAATAGATGTCAAAAACATTTACACATTTTTCCGCATCGGTTGCATCAATATTTTCAATAATGGCATACGAATCCTGCGTTCCTGCAATCTGGACCCGTTTGAATACGGCTTTGTTCATCTCTACAACAGCGATATCCGCCGTATGATCGACCGTATTTTCATTGAATAGGCTTCTGATAGGCACTTTCATGCCCGTTACGCTTTGCAGTACAAGATTTCCTGTAAAGCCCCTGAAATTCATGGTCTTTTCAATATATTTGGTCATTCTTGCAGTAATGATCGTAAACCCGTCCTTCATTTCCTGAACGTCTTCTAATATTAAAGGAATGTGCTCGCTTTCACCCTCCAGCTCCAAACCATAGGATAACTCTTTGTTTTCCATTTTGGCTTTTTCAAAGGAAAGAGCAATTTCTTTTCCTTGTTTTGAAGGTAAGTAAAAGGTTATCCATGCCTCATTATTGGAAATTATTTTGCAGAAATTCTGGTCTCTCTTTGCAAGGATTTCTGCCGGTGTCAGCCAATTATTTGTCAGACTGCCTGCTGCCAGTACCTCGTCTATCTGTTCAAGGGTGACCTGCGTCCGGTTGTCCGGTGTGTAGGCTTCTTCAAAGCCGTCAAAGTAATAGGAAACGACACCCGACGAGCTTGAGTTTATGTCGGTCACTGATTTTTTAAGACTGCTCTTAAGCCTCTCCAGTTCCTGCTTTTCACTTTTCAGGCTGCCGTTAAGATCATTTCCTTCAAGCAGGTAGACGGCCTTGGCTTCCAGAACATTATCGACTGCACTTCTGATGCTTCCGGCACCGCTTAAGTCACCAGTGTTGGCAATATCGGCCAGCTTGGCAATTTGTTTTTCTATTCTTTCTTCCCACAGCTCGCGTTCGGCACCGGCAGAATTATCAAATTCGGCCACTACCCTTTTGAGTATCTCTATTTCTGTCTGCCTGTAATTCTCCACGACTTCCCGGGTGCCCGCCTCTATATAGGAAGCAACGGTCTTTCCTTTAGCCACACGCTCCCCGTTTTGGATCTCCGGAATAACGACCCCGTCCCCGGGAGGTTTCATCAAAATTTCATTACGAATCAATACCCCCTTGATCGGAACCTTGATTTCCAGGGTAGCCGTTTTAATGGCACCAATTTCATAATTCGCTGAAAAGGCCCAGTTCCATATTGCAGGGATATAAATAATCACCAGGATAAAGCCCAGAAAGCTAAACAGCCTTCTGCGGTTGCGTCTTTCCCTTCTTTTTTTGATTCTTTCCTCAAGCTCGTTCATTTTTTCCCTCCGTGGAATCTTCGGATAAAACCGTTGGATTCTCTGACAGGAACAAATACAAATAGCCTGAACTACAGACTGATGATACCCTTGTCATAAAGCTCCTGAACTGCACACATAACTCCCAATTTCACATGCTCGTATACAAGACCGCCCTGCATATAGGCCGTATAGGGGGCACGAATGGGAGCATCCGCGCTCAACTCAATGGACGACCCCTGTACAAAAGCCCCCGCCGCCATAATAACCGGAGAATCATAGCCGGGCATATCCCAGGGCTCGGGCCGCACATAGGAATCCACGGGAGAACCCTTTTGAATGCCCTGACAGAAGGCAATTACAGCATCTTCTCTACCAAATCTAATGGATTGTATGATATCACACCTAGCATCAAAGGGACCCGGATTGATATCAAAGCCCAGGCTGTGCATGAGCTGCGCGGTAAAAACGGCTCCTTTCAGGCTTTCAGCCACCACATGGGGAGCCATGAAGAACCCCTGAAAAAGGAGCCTGTTCTGCCCCAGCGTAGCGCCCACTTCCCGGCCTAATCCGGGCAATGTCATGCGGTAGGAAATTTTCTCAACAAGATCCTTTCTTCCTGCAATGTAGCCCCCGGAAGGCACAATCCCTCCGCCGGGGTTTTTAATCAGGGAGCCGGCCATGATATCGACGCCGACTTCCGTAGGTTCGCGTTCTTCCACAAATTCGCCGTAGCAGTTGTCCACCATCACCAGTACATCCGGTTTCACAGATTTCACAAGAGTGACGATCCGCTCTATTTCCGAGACGGTTAAAGCCGGTCTCCATGCATATCCCCTTGACCTCTGTATAAAGACCAGTTTGGTCCGGCCGTTGATAGCCTTTACAACAGCATTGTCATCAAGGATGCCCTGGGGAGTCAATTCAATTTGGGTATAGCAAACGCCATATTCCTTTAAGGAACCGGAGCCTTCCTGCCCCCGAATGCCAATAACTTCTTCCAGCGTATCATAGGGTTTGCCGGTGATGGAAAGAAGCTCGTCACCCGGCCTTAAAATGCCGTACAGACACAGGGCCAGGGCATGGGACCCACAGGTAATGCTGTGCCGGACCAATGCATCCTCGGAATGAAAGGCATGGGCATAAACGGCATCGAGGATCTCTCTACCCCTATCGTTATAACCATATCCCGTTGTTCCTGAAAAATGAGTATCACTCAGCCTTTCCAGCTGCATGGCACGAATGACCTTAAGCTGGTTTTGCTCCTTTATGGAATCAATACGGGAAAAACTGCTTTTGACTTCTTCCTCCGCCTTTTTTGCAAGGTTGATAATGCGCGGATCGATGTTAAATTCCTGGTAATATTCTCTTTGGTTCATTTGTCTCCTCTTCTTTGCTGCAATAAATCTCTGATCAATCGTCCGGTTGTGTTTCAGGTAATTCTTCGGGCATATTCTCGGGCCGGTTTGCTTTCTCCATTTCCTCCAGCTGCCTTAAATAGGCCTCCACAGTCTCTCTTTCCACCGTGCTGATATTCCAGAACCTTAAGGAAAGGGAGTGCCGCACCATATGCAGAGCCTTTTCCAGATCTCCCGTCTTTTCCAGCGCTCTGCCGTAATTATAATAAGCTTCAGGAAACAGGGGCTTTAATTTCATGACTTCTTTATAAATTTCAAGAGCCTTTTCATAATCCTCCAGCAGAAGATATGAAGTACCCAGATTATCCAGAATAATGGCGTTATTGCCGTTATATTCTTTGGCTTTCAGATTGAATTCCAAAGCCTCGTCTTGATCTCCTTTGGCGATATAGAGAAAACCGAGGGTTGCATAAACATCTGTGGTTTCATAGGTTTTAAGAAGATCGCTGAGCATGGCGGCGGCCTCATCCACCCTGTTCTGCTTCCACAGCACCAGGGCCTTGGTCACGGTCATGGAGGCTTTATCCCGAGGATGCTCTGCCGTTTTCAGCGCTATATCGATTTGAGCGCCGGCTTTCTCCGTATGACCCAGCTTCAGGAGCAGGTAGGCATAATTGCCCCTGACGGCGGCCGATTTAGGATCAGCGGCAACGGCTGCCGCCAAGTCGCCCAACGCCCCGTTAAAATCGCCCTGAGTATACTTTTTGTTTGCTCTGGCAGCAAAAATCCAGCACCTGCCCGAATAGACCGTGAGGCCAAGAAAGATAATGAATAGGACTAATCCTGCCACAGGTCCAAGGGAATGGTAGGCAAAATAGATCAGCAATAAAGGAAAAACAAATTTTGTCAGCATATTCAGCGGACTTCTCATTTCTCATGACTCCTCTGTTGTAAGTATAGCCTGTCCCTTTTTCTGCCAAAATCAAAGGGAGCCTGCTTTATCCAATCAGCAGGCTTATATTATAATAGCATTATTTAAAGCCTATTTCAATTCAACGAGGAAATTAGGAAATTAAAATTGAACTACAAATCGTCTGTCCGGTCTGTGGTAAATCATTGAACTTCGATTCGTAATAGGTTCCCGGGACCCACCAGCAAGCTTTGATTACGTTGATGGGTGGAATTCTTATTTTGTCCTAAGCATGCGCCTGTAGAGCGATGTTAAAGTGCGCCGCTCAAGCGAAACCGTCCGGGTTTCGATTCGCGCCGCTCCGC
>DOHN01000021.1:8166-11949 GCA_003535195.1 Ruminiclostridium sp. | reverse complement strand
TTCGATTCGCGCCGCTCCGCAATCCTGCTCCGCTTCTGCACTTTAACACCGCTCCGGCGCTAATTATGAATCGAAAAAATCATTTAAGAGGAAGATGAATACCGAATCTGGTCCCTTCCCCCACCTTGCTGGCAACCTTGATGCGTCCTCCATGTCGCAGCACAATAATACGGGCTATGGATAATCCCAGGCCATGGCCACCCTTTTCACGCTCCCTTGCCGTATCGACACGATAGAACCGGTCAAATATACTGGGCAGGTCTTTTTCCAGAATACCCATGCCGGTGTCCCTGACCGTTGCAACGGCATATTGCCCATCCGCTTCTAAGTTGATGGTGATGGTCCCTCCCGGTTCCGTATATTTTATAGCGTTATCAACAAATATTCTCAGTGCCTGTTTGATCTGGTCTCGGTCACCGTTTATGACAATATCGGGAGAAACATGACTTACAATTTGATGCTTTGTTTCAAGCATCAAAGTATCCCGCACCAGCTCATTTACCAGCTCACTCATGCTGAACTTATTCTTTTGCAGTACCAGGGTGTCCTTATCATTCCGGGCAATGAACAAAAGCTTATTGACCAGGTCCTGCATGTTTTTGGATTCTTTTATAATGGCTGTGATGGATTCCTGGAGAATTTCCTTGTCGTCCTTGCCCCAGCGCTCCAGCATCCTGGCATAACCCTGAATAACGGAAATGGGTGTGCGCAACTCATGGGAAGCATCTGAAACGAATTGTTTTTGTTTTTTATAGGATTTTTCGATACGATCCATCATATTATTGAAAGTTACGGCAATTTCCACCAGTTCATCGGTGGAATCGCTGACATTCAGCCTTAAATTAAGATTTTGCGAAGATATGTTGCCGGCTTTTACGATCAGCTCATCTACAACCCCAAAGGCTTTTCGGGTCAGATAGCTGCCGCGTATATAGACGGCGATAACGGAAACTAAAAGGATTAGAATAGATACAGCTCCTATGGCTGCGGCCCCTATGAGAAACAATGTGATATCATAATAGATCAAAAGCTTGAAGCTCTCCCCGGAGGCAGTGGAATAGCTCTGGGGATAATTAAAATAGATTTTGCCCTGATGCCTGTGAAAGCCCCACGCCGAAAGGTTGGCAATGCCATATGCTTCGCTGAAGGAAGAGGCAGCGATCTCCCCCTCTTCATTTAATAAAACAAAAATTGGATGGGCTGCGGTATTGACATTCTCTATAAGGCTGTCGGTGCCAAAAGAATTTTCAATTCTGTCCAGAGCAGGCTTGATTTCGTAGGCCACAGAAAAAATATTAAAAAGGGTTACCAGCAAAAGGATCACCAGCATCGAGACAGAAAGGGAGGCGGCATACATTCTTGTGTTAAATGCAGTAATATGGGAGACTAAAGATGTATGGTGCATTTTCCCGCTCTTTGCATGGTTTTTGCCGGGCATTTTTCCGGGAGAATTCCCCGTTCCAGCGCTTTTCCTGATAAATTCACTTATCTTGATTTTCAAAAATATACCCCACTCCGCGAATGGTTTTAATAAAATTCACACCATAGTGCTGGTCTATTTTGCTTCTGAGATAACGAATATAGACATCTGTCACATTGGTGTCTCCCACAAAGTCATAACCCCAGACATTTTCTATTAATTTTTCCCTGTCCAGAACAATGCCGCTGTTTTCCATGAGATAGAGCAGTAAATCATATTCTTTTTTGGACAGGAATATTTCTTCCCCGTCATAGGTCACCTTGTGCTGCAGCTTGGAAAGTACAAGCTTTCCGGCAGTTATCCGTTCCTCAAAACCGTCTTTTTTAGCAGTTGATTTTCTTTTTAAAGCCACGCGGATACGGGCAAGAAGCTCTTCAATGGCGAAGGGCTTTGTGACGTAATCATCAGCGCCGCTGTCCAGACCTGCCACTTTATCTGAAATATCATCTTTCGCAGTGAGCATGATAATGGGAATATCAGAAAACTTCCTCACTCTGCGGCAAACCTCTATCCCGCTCATCAGCGGAAGCATCAAATCCAGAATAATAATATCTATATTTCCCTTTTCAACAATTTCAAGCCCGCTTCTGCCGTCATAGGCTATAGTCACCTCATAGCCCTCGTGCTTCAGCTCCAACTCCAGAAATCTTGCAATCTTTCCCTCATCTTCTACCACCAAAATATGTTCAGCCATTTTTAAAGTCCTTTCGATCACCGATCTTGCATAGAAGGCACAGAATCAAATCTGACCCTGTGCCTACAGTTTATTATATATCCTATCCTAAAGAAGCATAAACCCGGGCCAGGGGTTTTTATTCAATGGTATATTCCTTGTAGCCTTCTTCATTATCACCTTTTTTACCCGTTGCATCTTCGGTTTTGGCAGGCGGCGTCATATCGGAAGCGACAATATCCGGCGAATTTGGGGTCTGCTCCCCATCCCCCTGCTGAGGGCTGGAATTTTGAGGCTTCGCCTTATTCATTCCGCTTTCCTTCATTTTATTGTTGATGTTCTGGAAAAACGAATTAACGTCTATATTTCTATTTTTTACATTCCGGATACTGAACCTATAGCCAAGTATATAAAGGAAGATAAAAAATAAAAGTATAATAATCCAAACCGGAATCAGTAAAATCAAAAATATAACAGGAAAGGAAAAGAGGGTTGAATTTTTGTCTTCCACAAAAATACGGTAATCAAATCCCTTTTGCAGAATTTCCGCAAAGACTTTGCTAAAATCGTCTTTATTCTTCTTTTGCTGAAAACCATGGCTTTTCCCCGCCCTGGTCCGTTCAAAATCTATAATGGCCTCCAGCAAATCGCCTTGATTCTTTTCAAGAAAATATTTTGCATCGCCATAACTGGAATTGGTACGCTTTCTGAACTCATCAATCTGTTCTATAGTCACCATTTTCCGCACCCCTTTTCTTTTAGTACTTTCTGCCGGCTTCATTCACCTTGTCTCTCAGCTTGCTAAAAACAGCCTCTACACTGACATTGGGGTCCGACTCCCGTATAAAGCTGAAACGGAAGCCCATAATCCACATAATGATGGCCAGTATAACGAGCACATGCCCGATAGGGAACAACAGCACAGGAATGATAATAGGAATCTTATACGCCTTCATATCCCTGCCCGTAACCACAAGCTTTATGTCCAATAATGCCTGCAATACCCTGATAAGGCCATTTAAAAAATTGTTTCGGCGGGGCGGCGGATTTCCCTGCGCCCGGTATCCGGTCCGCTCTCTTTCAAATGCAATGATTGCCTCCAGCAAATCGCCGTTAAACCTTTCCAGATACATCCTGGCCTCATCATAGCTTGCATTTGTCCTTCTTCTGAATTCATCAATCAAATGGATGTCCATTTATGAGCACCTCCGTTTTTTCGCTTTTTTAAGCTCGCATCTCTATTGTAAAAGACGAAAATTAGGTGCTCATATCAGGCAAATTAGAGTTCCATTAGAATTTAGTTATGAAGAAAGCACCAAGCCTTGAATTACCTTTATGGTAACATATGGTCAAAGGCTTTGCAATTAAAAGGAAATGAGATGCAGCGCTGATTATTCCCTATAAAACATGAGGAAAAACCAATTCGACGCCGAACCCTTGTCCAGATGACGATATTGGTTCAATATTTACCTCAACCGATAATGCTTCGGCATATTTTCTTACCAGGTATAAGCCCATCCCTGTTGCGTTCTTTCGATCCAGATGGCTTCCGGTAAAACCCTTGTCAAACAGGAAAGGCATGTCTTCAAGCGGAACACCCCTGCCATTATCCCTGACAGCAAGATGTATT
>DOHN01000021.1:2372-7987 GCA_003535195.1 Ruminiclostridium sp. | reverse complement strand
GACCAGCTTACGACGCGGACAACTCCATGGTCAGACGCCGCGTACTTAAAGGCGTTGCTAAAAAGCTGCGCAAGCATGAAGTCAAGGACTTTTTTGTCGCTTGTGATCTGCAAAGGCAAAAGATTTAGCTGCACATCGATTTTCTTTTCGTCAGATATAGCGCGGAAATCTTCAAGGCATTCCTGAACGCAGTCGCTCAAATCCATTTTTACGAATTTATAATCCGCATGGTCAGACTGAAGCCGGGCATAGTACAGTATACGTTCAACATCGTTATGGACGGTGCACCGTACGTGCTCCATCCGATTATAAATATAAGGTGACATCTCTTCCTTGTGGTTTGCCAGAATTAATGTGGCAAGAGACAGCGGCGTTTTGATTTCGTGTGTCCATGCCTCAATGAACTCCCGATAGTTTTGCAATTCCAATCTTTCCTCTTTTATCATCTGGGATTGCTCTCTTAATTGCTCCGACACATTTTCTATCATGGGGTGCCAAAATTCATCCACTGCCATCATTAACCGTTGTTTTGCTTCCTCATCCGGGTCAGTCAAAAATAATTGAAATGCCTCCATCTGCCTCTTCCGTTTTTTTTGATCAATCCAGCAGCCTGCAAGTACGATAAAGGCTGTAAAAAGCAAAATCATCACAACAATGCTCCCAAAGGTGTCTGGGCCTGTCAGCCATGCTAAAAAAATAAAAAACAGGTCGGTTAAAATCAGCAGGGCAAGCCAGGGCCTTTTGGCTTTCAAAATTATATTCTGCGGCTTCACGGCTCCCTCACCTCCAGACGGTAACCCTGCCCGCGCACGGTCTGTATTATATCTCTAAGCCCTATGACATCCAGACTCTTTCTCAGCCGGGTCATATTTACTTGAAGAATGTTTTCATCAACATATTCGTCACCGCCCCAAAGCACAAGAGACAAATCTTGTTTGGAAACAATGGCCGGGTACCGTTCAAGCAGGACTTGCAGGATCTTTCCCTCTGTATCGGACAAAACGACATGAGCGTTTTTCCAGATCACCTTATAAGTGTCAATATCCAATATCAGGTCTCCTGCTTGCACCAGGTTCCGCACTTTTCCATATGTCTGGAGCAATCGCTCGGCGCGGGCTATAAGCCGATCAGGGTGGCAAGGTTTCGTAAGAAAGTCATCTGCGCCAAGCCCCAGTGCGTATAATTCGTCTGACAGGGTGTCGCGCGCTGTTAAAATAAGAATTGGGAAAGATGCTCTTGCTTTCAGCCACTTGCACAACTCAAATCCAGATTTTCCGGGAAGGTTTATATCCAATACGGCCAGGTCGGGAGCACTATTCAGAATTTCTTTCTCGGGCGCGTCAAAAGAAGGGATACTCGATACCGAGTACCCCTTTTTTACAAAGGTGTTAACAAGTTCTTCCCGCAAGTAAATATCATCTTCGATAATTATGATCTTACTCAAAAGGCATTACCCCTATCTCTTACCCGCAATGCTTGTATTTCGCGGCTGCTGGTGTGTTCTACAATGTGAATATAAATACATTCTATCATAACGAACAGAATCGAGGAAATCCCTGCAATCACAATAACTTTAACCAGCGATGTTCCTACCGGCAATTTTAAAAAGCTTGTGAACATCGACCATATGGCAAAGACAGAGCTGAATACCGCTACACCAAGCACCAGCGCAAAAAACAGGCAAATCTGAGTTCCTGCCGATTTGCAAAGATCGTCTACGTCGGCTCCAAGCATAAGCAGTGTGAGGTAACGGCGCTTATTTTCCCGCTGCTGCATCAAATATTTCAATCCTATTACTGTGTTTGCAATGACCATGAACAGAATGCCAAGATATATCGTCAGGTAACTTGCAGCCACGGTATAAAAAAGATTTCTGCCAATGCCGCCTATATAGCTTTCGTATTCCAGTCCTGTTCCTGCAAAATTCTGTTCCATCGATAGAATTGCCTGCATCAGGCCCTTTTCATTGACGGTCTTCTGACTCAAGAGGACATTCCAGCAAAAAGGTGTGCTGCTATCAGAAGCCCAATTTTTAAAGTCTTCATCCGAAACGATTAATGCGCTGTAGAGTGTGATTTTGCGGTCAGCAACCACGTTATCAAAATAAATATTGGGCAGCAGTTCGTATTTCCGATCGTCCACTTCAATGTAAGTGCCAGACTTCAGTGCATCGTCAAGGTTATTGATAAAGTCGCTGCTATCCTTCATTGAAGTATATAATGCTACTTGGCTCTTTCCCAGTTGAATCGGCTTTTTGCCAATTGTCTGCAAGAGATTGTTGTAACTCGTTTCTGATATGAGATATGAGCCTGATCGGTCAGAGAAATTCTCCATCATATTGTTTCTCAGATCTGTTTCAGGCAAGTTTGCCAGCGCGGCACTGAGTCCGGCCCAGGATAACTCATGCGCATTTGGCTTGCTCTCCAAAACTGCACCGGTTTGATCATATAGGTTCGTATTCATAGAGCCTAAAAACATGGGATAGTACATAGAAATCATTGATTTGCTTGCTTCCGAATCCAGAACGCCGCACACTTCCTGTTTGCTTCCCTCAATGGAAAAATCCACTGTCCTGGTCTCCTGTGACCCGCGGCCCGAAGCAACGCCTATACCAAATGATATGCACGCCAGCGCCATCAGCAAAAGCAAAGACGAAACTGCCAGCGCTCTGTATTGATGAAGCACATTCTCCTGAATCTGCCGGCCTGTAAAAGTGAACAACCCGGACCGCGCCGGACTTTTTTGCTGAATTTTATGCCCGATAAATACGCCCATACCATGATACAACAGAAAGGTCCCGCTTCCGCCGAGGGCAAGAACAAGCATAACAATTTTGAAATCGAAGCTTCTCAGCATCGTGACTCCGATCGCATATGCCAAAATCAGAAAAAACAAGCCAAGAACAAGGCCAAGCCAACCTTTTTTCCCAGAAAGCGACACTTGCTTTTCAGGGGAATCCGAACGCAGCAGCTCCATTGGCTCTTTGCGGCTGAATGCGGCACTCAAAAACAGCATGGCTATCATTTGCACTGCAATAAACCCGATAACTGTGCCGAGCACAGCCGGTATGGAGAACGAAATTTTATGCCCGATAATCCCAAGACCGACCAGTTTTGCCGTCGCCAGGCTGATTCCTTCCGTAAGAAGCAAAGCGATTGGCAAACCGAGCAAAATGGACACCAAGCTGTTCCAAATAGTCTCACTCATCAGCATAGCAAAAAGCGTGCTTCGTTTCATACCAAGCATCAGATACAACCCGAATTCTTTTTTGCGATTGTCTAACTGATAACGGTAAGTGAAATAAACCAGGAAAAAAACAAAGAAAAGCGAAATCATATAGACGGCTGGAATCAATAGCATAAGTTTGCTAACAGCATCGCTTTCTATCGTTTTCAAAAAACGCATGACATCCTGATCACCCAAAGATAACAATGTATAAAATGCGACAATTGCAACCACCAAGGAACTGAAGAATAAGCCATTGTTCTTTCGATATTTTGCGGCATTCCGTCGAACATGTTTAAAGAACATTTGCGCTTCCTCCTCCCAGTTGTGCGATGGCTGTTACAATACGCTCATAAAAGCTGTCACGGGTTTCTGTTTTAACGTTCTTTCTGAGCTCATGGAACAGGCGGCCATCCTGGATAAAAAGGATGCGGGAACAGTAACTGGCGGCATTTGCATCATGAGTGACCATAACAATGGTTTTCTGCTGCTCCTTGTTGATAGCATAAAGCTTATCCAAGAGAACCTTGGAATTTTTACTGTCAAGCGCGCCTGTCGGCTCATCCGCTAACACTATGCTAGGCTTTGAAATGAGAGCCCGGGCCGCCGCTACCCGCTGCTTCTGTCCGCCGGACATTTGGGAGGGGAATTTGTTTAAAACGTCCACAATATCCATACGGCTTGCCAGTTCTTGAAGCTCCCCCCCAGCCTGCTTACCTGTTACGCCATGAAGTGATAACGGAAGAATAATATTCTCCCTCGCCGTTAGGTTGTCCAGAAGCTCAAATTCCTGAAACAGGTATCCGATTTCTTTGCCGCGATAGTCCGCCAGCTGTGTTCCTCTAAATGAGGAAATGTCACTGCCTTTAAGCAAAATTCTTCCTGAGCTCGGTTTAATCATGGTAGCAATACAGTTAAGCAAAGTTGTTTTCCCAGAGCCGCTGGCCCCCATGATTCCAAGAAATTCACCTTCAAGCACATCAAAGCTGATTCCCCTGAGAGCTTCTGTCTTATTATCGCCCTTGCCGTAAACTTTTGTGACGCTTTCGACTTGTAAAACTCTATCTAAATTCATTCCACGACCTCCTAGATCTCTTGATCCTAATTATAGCAAGGGCCGCAGAAGAATAACACTTACAGTTGGTGTAAGGAATCGCGGTGAATGAATAACACAAAGACAAAAAATTCCCCGGAATTCTTGATTTACCAAGGTTTCCGGGGATTCGTTACTTATTTCCACCCGCTCCCTTGGAGCATTTTCTAAACAATTGAGTTAAAAAATATGGTTTGTGATATTGTATTTTATCAGTTATCCATATCTTTAGGGCTGTTTGCTTTTTTGTTGCCAGATTATTGCCAAAAAGCTAAGCATACCTACCAAATTTTATCCTCATATCTCATCTCACGCAACCATCGCATTCCTGTTAATCCCTTCAATCACTGCTCGCAAATCCATAAACACAGCTACATTATCAAATAGTTCACTAATGCTGCCCTGATCTGTAAATGGACTTTCCTGCAACACCGACAAATCTTTCATCATGCCATTCCTAACGATGTAATTGACAATTTGCCGAACAAAATGCATCTGCCGGCTGTCGAGTTGCGCATCATTTAGAAACCGGGAGAAAGCCTCATTAGCCGCCTTCTGATCCAGCCCAACAATAGAGCGCACCAGCTCACCCAATGGCGTTTTTCCGTACTGTGCATCATATTGTTCTTTTGTCCCGAGCTCGTTCCACAAAATGCTCTCCAACGACCGTACATCATCCGGCGTCAGCGGTTGATTGCCTTTGAGCTTAGAAATAGCTGGAATGTCCTGATGCTGCAAAATGTAGTAATTGACCTTCTTCTTATAATTGGTCAGATCGTCGTTGTCTAGTTCAGATACCTTCCATTCAATGGACAAGACATCATCGGTGAAATTGGTATAATAACGTGTCCGCTCGTCTTCGGGAATAAATTTAATCAGGTCACGCAACTTAATACGGATGTTTTCATAGTCCGATATTCCGGCATGTTCCAGATAATCATCGTAAATAATATGCTCGATTATCTCCTGCTGCTGTGCAATGGCTGGGATGGTACCATATTTTGAAAGCTCTGCTGCTTTACGAATCACATCATTCTTGGCCCTTCTGCCGCTTTTTTCAGTGAGCATAGCCAGCTCAATTTGATACATAAGCATATCAAACCGCGCGACCGAAACATCATCCCCTGTAGGTAATACCAGCGGGGCAATATGCTCCGCTATTTGCAGCGTGTTCTCATAGGTCAGGGAAACAAAGTCTTCTTCTGTCTGATACTTATCAATCATGTATAAATGCTGCTTCACGGCAAAATTATCCCTAGGAAGCGCTTCGATTTGCGTTACCAAATCCTTCACAAGC
>DOHN01000021.1:1249-2146 GCA_003535195.1 Ruminiclostridium sp. | reverse complement strand
ATTCTCTCCTGCAGAGTGGTTACAGTACCTGTTTCACGTCCCTTGGCGTGGACCCGGAAGAACTCAAAGTTTCTGCATAAATCAAAGATGAAAAACTGCTGCTTGTCCTCACCGTCGATGAGGCCTTCACAAGTACGAGTTCCGCGCCCGATCATTTGCCAGAACTTAGCGCGGCTCAGAACTTTTTTGAAGAAAACCAGATTAAGAATCTCCGGCACGTCAATGCCGGTGTCCAGCATATCCACCGAGATGGCAATCTGCGGCAGCTTGTTCTTATCCGAAAAATCGTCAATCAAGCTTTGGGCGTAATTGGTGTAATTATCTATCACTCGTGCATAATGGTTGGGGTAATCGGGGAATTCCTTGTTCCACACTTCAAGAATTTTCTCCGCATGATTGTGGTTTTTAGCAAAGACAATCGTTTTGCCGATTTTTTCGCCGTACTCCATGCGCTGGCCGTACTGCATCAGGACATGCAATGCCTTTTTGATGGTATCCTCATTGAAAATCCACTCGTTTAAAGCGCTGGAATCAATGCTTTCCGGCAAGTTACCGTTCTCATCAGAAAATGTGTTTTCATATTCTTCCTGTTCTTCGGGAGAAAGTTCAGCATAAGTGATACCCTTGGTCATGAACTTCAACTCAGTCTCGATAGATACAAAGTCCACCAGATACTCATCCTGCACTGCTTGGGAAAGTTCATATCCATAAGTGGGCACTCCACTCTCCAAATCAAAAATATCGTAGGTATTTTTATCAATCTCATCCTTGGGAGTGGCTGTTAAACCCACTAGCAATGCGTCGAAATAGGTAAAGATGTCTTTATATTTGTTATAAATACTCCGGTGTGCCTCGTCTACGACAATCAAGTCAAAATGCCCCGGCGTAAATAGGCGG
>DOHN01000021.1:0-1022 GCA_003535195.1 Ruminiclostridium sp. | reverse complement strand
TTATGAAAGGCACGCTTGGCCTGCGTTACCAGCGCGTTACGGTCGGCGAGGAACAGTAGGTTCTTCACCCATCCGTGCCGGATAAGCACATCCGCAAGAGAAATCACCGTGCGGGTTTTTCCGCTGCCAGTGGCCATCACCAGCAATGCCTTTCGTCGGTTTCGCTCATCAAAAGCGTCGCAGACCGTCTGAATGGCTTCCTTTTGATAATAGCGATTCGATATTTCATCGCTGATTCGCACCCCTTTAAGCGGAGCGCGGTCGCGCATCTTATTGAACTCTTTTTCCAAATCCCGCTTGGAGTAAATGCCGGACACCTGACGTTCCGGGTAAAATTTATCGCTCCAGATGCGGGTTTCGTAGCCATTGGTCATGAAGATAACGGGACGCTGATGAAACTTTTTCTCCAGAAAATTGGCGTACAGCACCGCCTGCTGGCGGCCGTTTTCCACATTTACGCTGGTGCGCTTGGCCTCAATTACCGCCAACGGTTTTCCATCGTCACCCAGCAGAACATGCTCAGCCGCGCCTTTGCCTAATTTGTTGGGCATTTCATTGATGGGATACTCATCCACCCAGTTCGGCCCCCGTCGCCAGCCGGCATCCTGTAACATCACATCAATGTACGCCTTGCGCGTCTGCGCCTCGGTCATATCCATGTGTTTGACGATATAGCCCTGTTTGATCTGCGCCACCCGTTTGGCGGTGAGCTTCTCGCGCTTGGGAAAATTCTCGTCCAGCAATGTCTGAAAGTCTATTTCTTCAGAGACTGGAGGCTTGACGACGACAGGGATGGCTTCCGGTCCGGCCTCCAGCAACGATTTGTCAAAGGCGGTTTCAGTGTAGTCCGTCCCATAACAATAGGCAACGAAATCCATGAAACTGTGCAGATTCTGCAGGGCCAGCTCTGCCTGGTCTTTGGTAACCCCCTTGGGGTTATGGGTCGCATTATTGCCCACCTTTCGGAGATAGTTCAGCTTTGCACCCATACCGGCAGGAATCAGGTCTTTGAAGTCTTCAGT
>DOHN01000045.1:5564-5732 GCA_003535195.1 Ruminiclostridium sp. | reverse complement strand
GACAGAAAACTTGAAACCCTTGATAACGCTATTTTTTCTACTGAAAAAGCCTATGCTTTCTATTACGAAGAACCAAATGGGAAACGGTTTAGCGGTGAATATATATTAGTTTTTACTGATAAAATTGTTCACATTGATGCAGAAGCACCTTTCACAGATGAGCAAATT
>DOHN01000045.1:0-5302 GCA_003535195.1 Ruminiclostridium sp. | reverse complement strand
GTGTAGTGGCTCTTACTTTTACTACATCCCCAAAATCGTCCAGAGCATCCTTGCATAAGGACAGTGAGCGTATAAAAATCATTTCCTATGCCCCTCCGGTGAAAAAGTCACATATTGACATTGTCGTCTAATCGTGTTAGACTAAAATAGTCTAATGATATACGACAGGAGGATTAATCTATGGAGCAATATAAACTTGGTGAGATGGAACAGCGCTTTGCAGAATTGATTTGGGATCATGAGCCTGTCAGTTCCCGCACCCTTACCGAATTATGTGCAGAAGCATTTGATTGGAAGCGCACCACCACCTACACAATGCTAAGGCGCTTATGTGACCGCGGGCTATTTCAAAATCAAAACGGCACGGTATCTGCATTGCTATCCAAAAGCGATTTCCAAGCCGGGCAGGGAGAGCAATTTCTCAATGACACCTTCGACGGCTCTCTGCCCCAATTTTTCGCCGCATTTACCCGCCGCAATAAGTTAAGTGAAAAAGAAATAAACGAAATACAGCGGCTAATTGACGAGCACAAGGAGGGGTAGCAATGCTTGATAAAATATTCTTGCAAATTCTTAATATGAGCTTGACCGGAGCTTTCGTTATCACCTTTGTTTTGGTGGCAAGGCTGCTTTTGAAAAAGACCCCCAAGGTGTTTGCCTATGCCCTGTGGTCAGTCGTACTGTTCCGGCTTGTCTGTCCCTTTTCCTTTGAAAGCGTATATAGTCTTTTACCCACCAAAGCAAATCCCATTTCACAGGATATCGTCTATATGCAAACGCCAAAGATCGATACGGGGGTTACAGTAATCAACAATGCTGTGAATTCCGTTCTCCCTTCGGCAACTCCATATGCAAGCGTAAATCCTCTGCAAATTTGGATTTTTATAGGTAACTTTATTTGGCTGCTGGGCATAGCTGTTTTGCTGGTGTACAGCCTTGTTACTCTCCTACAACTGAAAAAGCGCCTGCAAAGTTCCACGCTCTACAAGGACAATATCTTCCTTTCCGACAGAATTGATACCGCCTTTGTCATGGGTGTTTTCCGTCCGCAAATTTATCTGCCGGGTAATTTGAATGACACCGAGCGTGACTATATCCTTCTGCACGAACAGACCCACATCAAGCGGCTTGACCACATGGTAAAACTGATCAGCTTTTTGGTTTTGTGTGTTCACTGGTTCAATCCCCTCGTTTGGGTAGCGTTCTTTGTCAGCGGAAAGGACATGGAGATGTCCTGTGACGAAGCGGTTATCAAACAGCTTGGCAATGATGTGAAAAAGAATTATTCCTCGTCCCTTTTAACCCTTGCAACCGGCAGACGAATTGTCGGAGGTACCCCCCTTGCCTTTGGCGAAGGAGATACGAAGGCTAGAATAAAAAATGTTCTGAACTATAAAAAATCTGCGTTTTGGGTAGTGATTTTTGCCTTTATATCTGTAGTTCTACTCGGTATCGGTTTTGCAACCAATCAAAAAGCAGATCGAAGCTTCGAAATGTCCGGAAATTATTTATCCGATTTGCAAACGGAAAAAATTATGAAAAATATTTCGGAAATCTTAAAGATTGACCCAGCGGATATCCTAATTACACCCGATAATTTTGGACTAACGGTTTCTTATGACTTTTCATGGGTAGATAGCGAAGCGATTCGATTTGTGTATTCAAACAATACCACCTCACAGTCTGCTCAACTCAGAGTATTTTCAGCAGATTCTAATTTTTTTGTGACCGAACCTGTTAATTGGGTCGCTTATGATGAACAAACTTTCAAGTTATATCACTATCTGGAAGCACTCAAATACTTGCCCGAGGAGGAAATTACATCCCTTTGCAAGGAAAATCCTCAAAAATATGCTATTGAGCTTTCTGAAAATGATAGAAAGCTTAATGCCGATAGATGTATTTATTATGGTAAAAGCGGAGCAACCGAAAATAATGGCTGGCAAATTCGCCTTGATATCCAACCGTTGTATGGCGATAATAACTCAAGCCTTAGCGGTGTGGGTAGTGATATTATCCATGTGTTTTATAATGATTCTGTTGATCCTATCGGCACTCCCTCTAAGACAGTCGCCGCAGAATATTCGATGATGAAGCTCGGTAAAAATGGCAAGACACTTTCCGGCTCTCCCGAAAAAAATCAAGAGCTTGCACAAGCAATTCTAATGAATGTCTTGGCGAAATCCGCCGCTTGGGAGGGCATGGACATCAGCACCTTGGATGAAAGCTATCTTATCCGCCAGACATTTCCCGAAACTGGGGAGGTTCATGACTATTACGCCTATCGGTTAGACGATGGCACAGCCGCTTTGCAGGCCGGCACAGACGGAAGGTATAGCATCCTCTCCGAGGAGCTTTATGCGCAGCTTGTTGCTTCCTTTGATTCGTCAAAGGGCTTGTTCTTTTGGGTAAAGCCGGATGAGTCACCACAGGTCATTGGTGATACCGCGGCGGCGGTTTGGCTGAAGTCCTTTATGGAAGCGGATACTCCTGCCGAAAGCCGTATTGCAGATTACACAATCACAGATGTAACAGTCATTGCAGGAGATCCAAAGCAGGGCGTGAAGTGGGAGAACATGGCATATCAATATGTCGTGCGGGTGACTTATGATATTACCACAGCCACCGAGCAGTATTTTGCTCCCGGTGACGGCATTTCGGGCAAGGGCACTTTTCAAAATCTGTTCCGTGAGCTTTGCGTAAAGGTAAAATCGGACGATGGCGGAGGCTACTACATTGTCAGCGTTGGCACTGGTGGTGCAGAGCAGGAATTCGCTTGATTAGTTTGAAATTGTAAAATCATTTAGAGCCGCTACACTTGATTTGTAGCGGCTCTTTGCTACATCCCAAGTATCGTCCAGTCAATCCTTGCAAAAGGGCGGTCAATCAATCCGCCCCACAAGGTTGTAAATGATGGTGATTTCTTGCCGTTCTACTCCATCCACCATGGATTTTTGCCCGACCACAATTTTCTCCACCAGCTTGATGAGCAGTTCACGGTCAAGCCTTTCGATGTCTTTTGAACCTTGGATAAGAGAAACCCACTCACGGATGTCATGCTCGACTTCCTGTGAGTGGGTTAATTGGTCGGCAAGCTGTGCCGCCAGTATTGACTTTTCCTGTTGCTCCTTTTTGTACTTATTCATCATATCCAAGACCATCTCACGAGGGATATCTCCAAGCACCATTTCCTCATACAGCTTAGAGATAAGACGCTCCAGCTCGGACAATCTATGGCGAAGGCTTTGCAGTTTTTTCTCCATAGCTTTCTGTTCAGTGGTGGTATCGGCTTGCTTTTTCCGTTTTATTTCAGCGATGACAGCATCTTGGTCAAGGCTTATCATCTGTGCCTTTTCCCGAATGTCACCGAGGATCAAGTCAGAGAATATACTCTCCAAAGTCCTGTGGGGAGAGCAGATTGCTTTGCCACCTTGGGAGTAGCCACAGCAGATATATGCGTGGTGGTTGTTCCTGTGACCGTCCTTTCGGGTGTTGCTGTCCCTTACAAATTTCATGCTCCTGCCACAATCACCACATTTCAGTAAGCCAGAGAACAGACTGATTTCACCATCTTTGTTGCTTTTGCCAACTGTTCCTCTGTCACCAAGCTTTCGGGCAGTTTCCCATAGCACGAGGGATACTATTGGCTCATGGGTGCCCTCAGCTCTGACCCATTCTTCTTCGGGACGATTGACTTGGGTTTTGTTTTTGTAGGAGATTGTGCCTTTTCGCATCTGTACTATGTTGCCGATATATGCCTCGTTTTTCAGAATTTCCCTCACCACCACATCACTCCAAGACCTTAATCCTTTCTTTGGATTGGGCTTACCGATGCTGTTGTAGTAGTACTCTCGTGGCGGTATAATCTTTTCATCATTCAGCTGGGTGGCAATGGTGCGGTAGCCCATGCCGATGGCTCTCATCTCAAATATTCTGCGAACGATGGGTGCTGCGTATTCGTCAATGAGCAGTGGCGGTTGCCTTTGCTCATTCTTGATGTATCCGTACGGAGCATAGGCACCCATGAAAAATCCGTTTTTTGCTCTTGCTATTTTTGCCGATTTTACCTTTTTGCTTTGGTCACGACTGTACCACTCATTTACCAGATTCTTAAAAGGCATCAGCTCATTCTCTTTTTCGAGGGTGTCAATGCCGTCATTGATTGCAATAAATCTGCACCCCAGTGTGGGGAATAGGTAGTCGGTGTACTCTCCGATTTGAATGTAGTTTCTGCCAAAGCGTGAGAGGTCTTTTACCACCACGCAGGTGATTCTGCCATTACGTACATCATCTATCATCCGCTGAAACTGGGGGCGGTCGAAGTTCGTACCTGTCAGTCCGTCATCAATGTAGGTATCTACCAGCACCCAGCCTTTCTTGGTGATGTAGTCGATGACGATTGATCGTTGATTTTCAATGCTTAAACTCTCGCCATCTCGCTCGTCATCACGGGATAGCCTTAGGTATGCTCCTACTTGGTAAGTCATTTTTCTAATCCTCCATTCCGTTGTTTGTCAGGGTTATCCTTGACTATAGCTACACACATTACCACAAGCTTTTTCAAATAGCTATCACCAAAAGCACTAACTATTTGCGGTGGCAAGCGCCTTATTAACCACCCATTCTCGCAGTATTTCTTCCAAGGTGTGCTGACCATTGAACACAGAATTTACTGCATAGATGGTCTTTCCAATTTGAACCTCTCGGCTCACGGTTAAAGGCTTATGGTTGGTTTTATTATTCATCTCTTTCATAGACTGTCCTTTCTCCCTGTGTCGGGGTAAAAATAGCACCAAACATTTCTGCTCGGTGCATCACATTTTCATTTCAAAATCGTATCCGCTGTGGTCATCCTGCTTTTGACCAACGCCTTTTTTATGCTCCTTGACCGCAGGTCTTGTGGTGCTGTCCCTTACACGAACAGGCTGGCTAAGAGATTCCACAGACCTACCAAGGCTGATAATATCACTGCCAAGGGAAGCAAGCTGATTAGTATCCAAAGCCAAACCGTCCATTCTATTTGTGGCAATCTCAGCTTGGGCAGAGAAAAGGAACACTCTTTCTTGCTCCCAGCCTGTGATAAGGTCTGCTGTATCTGCATGAGGCTCTTGCAGATTTGAGTCAGCTCCGCCTGTGCCGGCAGATTGTTTATCCGCATTTTTAGGCTGTGATTCTGTTGCTGTAAGCCCTTCATCTGCTCCTGCAGGGTTATTAAAATCTCGAACAGCTCGTCCAAATCCTGCTGTGTCAGGGGACAAGGACTGGGCATCTGCCGTTGTGGCGGCTCTGCCTGCTGCATTGG
>DOHN01000201.1 GCA_003535195.1 Ruminiclostridium sp. | reverse complement strand
TGACGTACCGAAACATCACTCTGGCGCTTTTCGAAATCTTTGATTTTGGTAACGGGTGGGGTTATTTTTTAAATGAATAAAGCCAGGAACCTGGCTCATAAATAGAACTATTTCCCGGAAAACTCGGCAGATAAGAATACGCCATAAACAGCCAGAGCTTTATCAGCTGACGTACAGCTCCGAATAAAGGTTGTTCATGCTATTAAATTCATGCTGAAAAATCTTAATGAAGTCTTGTACAATTTCAGGATCGAATTGGGCCCCGCTGCACCTTTCCAGCTCGGCCAGGGCTTCCGGGAATGTCTTTCGGCTCTGATAAGGCCTGCTTGAAGTCATGGCATCAAAGCTGTCGACCACCGTCAGCATCCTTGCCAGGTACGAGATTTCATTGCCCTTGAGCCTATTAGGGTATCCGGTTCCGTCATATCTTTCATGGTGCTGCAGAATGATGGGCACCACTTCCTTTAAAATGGAAACATTTTTAATAATCTCCGCACCGTTTTTGGGATGGCTTTTCAATACCTCCCATTCTAATTCGGTTAGGCGTGACGATTTAATTAAAATCTCCTGAGAAATGTTGATTTTTCCTATATCGTGCATATATGCGGCATGTATAAATATTCTTTTCGCCTCTTCATCAAAATGCAACCTGTCAGCCATTAAGCCGCAATAAGTCACGACTCTTTCCACATGCTTATAAGTGTATTGGTCCTTTGCATTGATGACTGCAATCAGGGTTTTGATGGAGGCAATGATTTCCTTGTCGTTTTTGTTAATTTCTTTTTGCAGGTCATTTAAAATGGAAGAGTAGGATTCCACCCGGTTCTTTCTTAGGAACTTGGCTCTGTACAGAGCCTCGTCGGCATACTTGACAATTTCGTATTCCGATTCCGCCTTATCCGGAAAGACGGATACGCCGATGGAAACCGTCAAGTTTCCATTGGGCAGGTACTCCTGACCCTCAAAATATTGATTATGGATGGCACTTCTTAATCTCTCGCCGATTACCAGCGCTTCCTCCTCGGCGGTTTCATGCAATATTACAGCAAATTCTTCTCCCCCATACCTGGAAGCAATGTCGGTGCCTCTGGTATTTTCTTTCAGTATGCGGGAAATATCCTTTAATACATTGTCACCTTTCTGGTGTCCGTTGATGTCATTGTAGTACTTAAAATAATCGATATCGATAAAGAGCAGTGAAAGGTGGGTTCCTTTTTCCCTGGCTTCACCGGTTTTTTGGGCCAGGCATTCATAAAAGTAACGATGATTATATAAGCCCGTAAGCCCATCTATGTTAACCAGCTCTTTGAGACTGGCTATATGCTGATTTTCAAGCTTAACAAAAAAGCCTATTGTCCATGAAATCAAGATAAATGCACAGGAAAGAACCAGATCGCTTTCAAAATGTATATTGCTGGAGAAATTCGGCGCAAGAATCAGATCAATGGCAAGGATGATGACTGATGATATGGCTGAAATGATTAAACCCGTTCTCATACCGGTTTCTATAGTGGAGGAGATGATGACAAACAGAAATAGAAACTTATAACTGCTCTGATAGGTTCCCGTCAGCATGACCAGTAAAGTCGAAATGACCAGAAAGATAGATAGCTCCGCCAGAGTTGCTGTAAAGCGATTCTTCTTTTTTTTCGATTGCAGAAAGTTTATAAAAACATAAACGGCCAGTATGATAATTAGAACAAAGAATACAATCAGAGCGTTGGTTCCGGATACTACTACAATTTTTTTGCCCTCAAAAAAATGTTGAAAGAATGCCACTGCAGAAAAAATTAACGAGCTTAATTTTATAATCTGCAGAATTTGATTGATTTGAGAATCTTTGTCTTTATCATGTTCAAGCATAGTATCCCTCTACAATTTTAATTTGTGGATCTGGCACGCCAGAAACTATTGATCCCTGACGTGCCTTTTGATGTCTTTCTTATTCATCCCTCAAGGACTGGGGTTCTTCAGGCTGGTATACAAAGAAAGTACATGCGGATGTGGCAACGGCTGCCGCTATGAGAGTAGCTGCTGCTGCGAGAGCTGTGTAAAGCTTTTTCATCATTTTTCGCCTCCTTTCTGTATCCCAAAAATATTGCTTACTCCAAAATCGATCCCATTAAGAAAATAGGAACCATATTTTGTCAAAGTAAATATCTGCCATGAAATACCAAACAATAGGCTTATTCCATAAGCCCGGCAGCTTTCATTTTTCAGGCTCAAAAGCAAAAACACCGCAGATAGAGCCAAGTAAATGAATAAGGTTATAAAGGAGCCTTTCCTCATGCGTTTTTTCTTTTTCTCCGTCTTGATGGGTTTATTGGGTGAGTCAACAGGAGCAAGTTTATATACGATCAGAAAAGACAGTGCGAAAACAGCCGCTGTGAGAGCTGACATGAAATATGTATCCATTCTTGGAGCCAGAAAATATTTGCTGACAGCAGCTAATAAAATACAGTACACAACGGCCGTAAAAGTACAGAGCTCAATAAAGCTCACATGAGCTCCCCCGCTGTATTTCCTCAAGATACTTACAGAGAAGCAAATAATCAGAGCTTCGGCAGGGGCCTTAATGATAAGCCCCCCGGCAAGCACAAGGGCAACCGTCATAAAGGTCTGAATGATCGCTATTAAGCCATATGCAATGACCTGCTCCCTTTCATTATCATAATCCAGTGTTTTTGCAATGCGGCCCGCCAATTTCCGCGCCAGTTTTTCCATAATCAACCTTCTTTTTTATAACGATATAGGAAATCAGAATCAACACTGCCAAAACAGCATTTGTAGGAATCATCGATACACTTCTGATCAAGTCAGAGCCGGAATTAAATAATTGCTCTGTTCTGGCTTTCCCGAATAAAACCACTAATATCAATTCATTCATTAATTCTGAAAAGCAAATAAATATAAATATCGCTATAACAGAGACAATCAAGCGGATGCTTTTGGGCAGATCCAGTTGGAACTTATAGACAACCAGAAACAAAATGATTAATGAAAGTAGGGACAGCATTGTGTTAACTCCCAAAGTAATGGGCAGGAACCGAATCAGATAAGTGAATACAGTAGCAGCCGAACTCAAAATCAAATACTTTTTTTGGTCAAAATTAGTTCCGGTCAAAAGGTATACGGCCAATACAAATAGAAAACCCTGGGGTATGCCTATAATGAGAAACTGAACAAGGCTTATTGATATATTTGTCAGATAAATCACCCTTTGTTATCATTTTTCCGAAATCCTGACGGCATATTTTAAATGAACAGACCTAATAGTACAGTATAACATTATGAATGTAAAGGAATGGATCAGCAGATCACCGGGGCTTAAAATGGAGTAGCCCACATCAATATAGTCGGCTAAAAACTTCAAGCGGGAGGCTTCACTTCCTATAATGTGTATATTGTCAATGCTATTCATTGTGTCAGCGTGAACATAGCCGGTCAGGTAGGAAAGAGTCGGAAAAACGGGCATTTTGCCATTATTCTGACCAATTACAAGTCTATTTAGCAGCGATCCCAGAAGGACGAGACCTGTTCCGATGAACGCAGGTTTATACAGTTGATAAGCCAGCAACGGAAAAACAAAAGATAGTATGATTAAAGTTTCGATCACGGATGCATATTGAATAAAATAATAGTTTCCAGTAAAAATAGCTCCTTGAAGAAAAATCAGTATACACTGCAAAATGAATATCGGGTAAAAAGACCATGTGCAAAACAAATAACGGATTTTATAGTGTTTCAGTTTTGCTAGCAGAAAAACGGCTAGTAGCGTTATAATCATATATTACCCCGGCATTATAAAGTAAACAAAGCATTTCAAGTTTCATCTATAAAATATATTATGCATAAACTAAAAAACTACTTAAAAACTGGATAACCTCTAAATTAAGTATACAACCAAATATAGCCAAATGCAAGTGCCGAAAAAAATCGAAAGGAGCAATGACAGCCGGTTAAACAGTTTTTGAATGCCTGCTTTTGGCAAAACAAACATTTTAAAATAGCGAAGGATATGGTATCTTAATACTTGAATTTATGCAACAGAAAAAAGTGAATTTTTTTGGGGGAATAATTGAAAAAGCTGCTCGTTTACTTAAAGGATTATAAGAAGGAAAGCATCCTCGGACCGCTGTTTAAGCTGCTTGAGGCTTCTTTTGAACTGTTTGTTCCGCTGGTTGTGGCGTCTATCATAGATATCGGCATCGGAAAAGGCAATCAGGGCTACATTGTCAGAATGTGCTTGGTGTTAGTCGTCCTGGGTGTTGTTGGACTGATTTCTTCCATCACTGCACAGTATTTTGCCGCAAAAGCGGCGGTCGGCTTTGTGAAGAAACTAAAACATGCACTCTTTAAGCATATTGAGGGGTTATCCTATTCTGAGATTGATACGCTTGGTACGGCCACTTTGATAACCCGTATGACCAGCGACATGAATCAGGTACAAAACGGCATGAATCTGGCCCTTCGCTTATTGCTCCGGTCCCCTTTTATTGTGTTTGGCGCAATGATCATGGCGTTTACCATCGATGTAAAGGCGGCCCTGATTTTTACCATAATCATCCCGCTTCTCTCGGTGGTGATATTCGGTATTATGCTCGTCACTATTCCGCTTTATAAAAAAGTACAGACGCGCTTGGACCAGGTCCTTGGCATTACCCGTGAAAATCTGACGGGGGTTCGCGTAATCCGTGCCTTTTGCAAGGAAGAGGACGAAATCAGTGAATTTGAAAATCGGAATCAAGTGCTGACCGCCGTTCAAAAGCATGTCGGCCGCATATCGGCCGCTATGAACCCTGTGGCTTATGTGATCGTCAATCTTGCCATTATTGCCTTGATCCGGACGGGAGCCATCCGTGTAGAGGCGGGCATTCTGACACAGGGACATGTCGTTGCTCTTTACAACTATATGTCCCAGATTCTAGTTGAGCTGATTAAGCTTGCCAATCTGATTATCAGCATAACAAAAGCGGTTGCCTCCGGAAAACGCATCCAATCTGTTTTCGAAATCGAATCCAGTCTGAAAGCAGACGGGACAATTTTTTCCGCCTCTCAAAGCGAAAATGCGGTGGAGTTTCGGCATGCCGGCCTCAAATATATGAATGCAGGCGATCATTCGCTTTCCGGTATTGATTTTACCGTGAAGCACGGGCAGACCATCGGCATCATCGGCGGCACGGGCTCCGGCAAGACCTCGCTCGTAAATATGATTCCGCGGTTTTATGATGCCACGGACGGCGCGGTGCTGGTCGACGGCATTGATGTGAGAGATTATCCCATGGAAATGCTCCGCTCTAAAATCGGCATTGTTCCGCAAAAAGCAGTCCTCTTTAAAGGCTCTATTCGTGAAAATATGCTTTGGGGCAAAAAAGACGCCACGGACAAAGAAATTTATGATGCCCTCGCCATTGCCCAGGCTCTGGAAGTCGTCGACAAAAAAGAGGGCGGCCTGGATTATATTCTGGAACAGGGCGGTAAAAACCTTTCGGGTGGCCAGCGCCAGCGGTTAACTATTGCAAGGGCTCTTGTAAGGAAGCCGGAAATTTTGATTTTGGATGACAGTACTTCCGCCCTTGACTTTGCAACCGATGCGCAGCTTCGCCGTGCTATCCGGGAGATGAAAGACAGGCTTACCGTATTCATCGTCTCCCAGAGAGCCTCTTCCATACAGTATGCGGATCAGATCATCGTTTTAGAAGACGGCGGTATAGAAGGCATGGGAACCCATGATGAGCTTCTTCGTACCTGCGAGGTATACAGAGAAATTTATTATTCCCAGTTCAAAAAGGAGGGTGAATCATCATGAATATACCCAAAAAAGCATTGCAAAAAGGCACCCTCCCCAAGGTCCTGCACTATATTGAAAAATACCGGTTTTTGCTGTTTCTCTCCATCCTGCTTGCGGCGGTTACAGTAGCCCTCACCCTATATGTTCCTATCCTCATAGGCGATGCCATCGACTTTATTATTGGCCAAGGTCAGGTGGATTTTAAAAGCATTGCCGCCCTGCTTGCGGAAATCGGAATCATTGTCGGTATTACCGCTGTGATCCAGTGGATAATGAATGCCATCAACAATAAAATCGCCTTTCACGTGGTTCGTGATGTGCGTGACGAAGCCTTTAAAAAAATTCAGGTTCTGCCCTTGAAATATATCGATTCCCACTCCTATGGCGAAATTGTCAGCCGGGTCATTGCCGATGTTGACCAATTCGCCGACGGTCTTTTAATGGGATTTACCCAATTGTTTACCGGCGTTGTTACCATTCTTGGAACACTGATTTTCATGCTCACCATTCACCCCGGCATTACTGCCATCGTGGTGCTTTTGACACCGATTTCCCTGTTTGTGGCAAGGTTTATTGCCAACCGCACCTATTCCATGTTCAAGCTTCAATCCGAAACCCGCGGGGAACAAACTGCATTCATTGATGAGATGGTTGGCCACCAGAAGGTCGTTCAGGCTTTTTCTCATGAAAAGGAAACCCTTGATAAATTCGCCGAAATCAATAACCGCCTTGAAGTTTGCTCACTCCGTGCCATTTTCTTTTCCTCCCTCACAAACCCTGTTACAAGATTTGTCAACAGCCTGGTTTATGCGGGGGTTGGGTTAACAGGCGCACTTGCGGCCATCAGCGGCAGCATTACCGTGGGCGGACTAACGATTTTTCTCAGCTATGCCAATCAGTATACAAAACCCTTCAATGAAATCTCGGGAGTTATTACAGAACTGCAAAATGCCCTCGCCTGTGCCGCCCGTATTTTTGAATTGATTGAAGAAAAGCCTGAGATCCCGGATAGCCAAAACAGCAAGATCCTTTCGGATGTAGAAGGCAATATTTCACTCCATGATGTGGAATTTTCTTATAGCCCCGGCCGCAAGTTTATTCAGGACTTAAATTTAAGGGTAAAACCAGGCCAGCGCATTGCCATTGTCGGCCCCACCGGATGCGGCAAAACGACTGTCATTAATCTCTTGATGCGGTTCTATGACGTAGATGACGGCAGTATCCTGGTTGAGAACAACGATATCCGGGATGTCACCCGAAGAAGTCTTCGCAAAAATTATGGAATGGTGCTTCAGGATACATGGCTGAAGGACGGGACCATCCGCGATAACATTACCATGGGTAAACCCGACGCAACCGATGAAGAGATCATTGCCGCTGCCAAAGCTTCTCATTCACACAGCTTTATCAAGCGGCTGCCCAATGGCTACAATACGATGATGAATGAAGAAGGCATCAGCCTTTCGCAGGGGCAAAAACAGCTGCTCTGTATCGCGAGAGTGATGCTGTGCCTGCCGCCGGTGCTGATTTTGGACGA
>DOHN01000003.1:2579-4907 GCA_003535195.1 Ruminiclostridium sp. | reverse complement strand
CAATTCAGTCACTTCTGCTAAACGCAGCTTGATTCGTTTTCCGGAATCCCAAAATTGCGAACTTCTCTTGACACTAGCGATAGGTAACGCTGTACCCTTATGATACCATATTGTCCCGAATAGTAAACAAGGAATAAAAGGATAAAAAAAGAGAAGCAATCTTTCTAATAAAGACTGTATCTTCCACACATCAAAATTATTCTTCTAAATTAACTCTCTATGCTGGTACCCATCCGGGTACCGACCTCATCTGAGAGCTTAACTGCTTCTTCCTTGAATTTCTTGTCGTATTTCCGTATAACACACCATCTTGCCTTTCTTTCATTTTATCATTTTGGTGTGCTTGCCCTCTGCATTTTTACGATATCGTTCCATTTGATGGTTGTTGCATTTTGGGCTGCAAATCTGATATGATTTTGTCATGAGGACTGTCTCTCAATACACATTTTTTAAGGTAGTAATTTGTTAATAAACGACATAAAAATAATATGTAATGACATATTTATCTTATCAAATAGCGCATATATTATAATAAGGACAGATATTTTGATTTATTTGTAAATATTTTGTGCTTGATTATTGCATGGGAGGTGCTGGTATGCAGATCAAACGGCAGGAAATCATAAAAAGGCTAAATGCGCAGATAAAAGTAAACGGACACATTATCGGAGTGGCTGCAGGCAGCGGCATGACTACCAAATACAGCGTACTGGGCGGCGCGGATCTCATTCTCGCACTGAGTGCAGGCCGTTTTCGCCAGACCGGCCGCGCTTCGTTAGCCAGTTATCTTTGCTACTCAAACAGTAATTGCATCGTTATGGATTTCGCTTCCAGAGAGCTTATGCCGCTCATGCCAAATACTCCAATCCTTTTCGGTATAAATGCCACCGACCCAAATATCAATTTAAAAAAGTACATAACAAGAATAAAGAACGCCGGCTTTGATGGAATAAACAACTGGCCAACCATGGGACTTATAGACGGGCAATTTCGCGAAGCTTTGGAAGAAGAGGGTCTCTCTTACTCCAAGGAGACGGAAGCCATCAAGTTCGCCCACGAACAGGACATGTTCACGCTGGCCTTTGTGTTCGACGAAATGCAAGCGGAACAAATGTTAAGAGCGGGTGCCGATGTGATATGCGCCCATTTGGGGCTGACCACCGGCGGCGTCTTGGGCGCAAAAAAGGTTCAATCCTTAGACCGGAGCAGAGTGCTGGCTCAGCAAGAGTTCGATGTCTGCGACAGGATCAATCCCAATGTTATAAAAATGGTCTACGGCGGTCCGATCAAATCTCCTCTGGATGCCAAATATTTTTACGACAATACTGAATGCCAGGGCTTCATCGGGGGTTCTTCCTTTGAACGCATTCCTGCGGAAAAAGCCATTATGAATACTACTAAATCATTCAAATATTCAAATAACACTAAAGAGGAGGATAGCCTTATAAAAGTTCTGGCCGGTCAGGCCTACGACTACGACTATGTCGAATTTATAAAAGATCATATCAAGAACAACTACTGCAAACCGATATATTTAAGCGAGTTGGCTTTGGCGGCCCACGTTTCCACTCCGTATCTCAGCGCTAAGTTCAAAAAAACAGTAGGCTGCAACTTTACAGAGTATTTAATACGTTTCAGAATGAATAAAGCCTGCGAATTTCTCAAGGAGAAAGGGACCCCTGTCGGAAAGGTGGCCGAACTGGTTGGATACCCTGACTATATACAGTTTACTAAAACATTCAAGAAATATAAGGGAATGACTCCGACTGCATATCGAGCAAGTATCAGTGTAAAGTAATTTGTATAAGTCGCAACAAACATTAAATAAACACAACAACATATTAAGCTAACATATACAATTTTTTTTTGCTGATGGTAGAATTAAAACATAGTTCCCCTGTTGATGTTTTTTATTGACGCAAGGATCCAACGTCAGTAAAAGACAGATGGCGGAATTTTAAGAATTAGAAGGAGGTGTACTTAGAAAGTGAAAACAGTAGCGATTGCCGGTACTTTTGACAGCAAGGGAAAAGAATTTCTTTTTCTTAAAGAACTGTTTGAGGAAATCGGTTTAAAAACACTCACACTTCATACGGGAACCTTCAATCCGGCGTTTACACCCGACGTATCTAATAATGAAATTGCGGCTGAGGCTGGTGAAAATTTGTCCGAAATCGTTGCAATGAAAGACCGCGCCAGAGCCACTGCAGCTATGTCTCGTGGTGTAGAGAAGATAATCCCCCGCCTCTACAAAGAGGGAAAATTTGATGGAATCATCTCTTTGGGCGGCTCCGGCGGCACTTCAATTATTACTCCCGCCATGCGCGC
>DOHN01000003.1:0-2440 GCA_003535195.1 Ruminiclostridium sp. | reverse complement strand
GCCCTGCCCATCGGAGTTCCCAAAATCGTAGTTTCCACAATGGCATCAGGCAATACAGAACAGTATGTAGGCACTAGTGACATAATTCTTATTCCTTCTATCGTTGACGTGGCAGGACTCAATCGGATTTCAACCAGAATATTCAGTAACGCTGTGTTTGCCATGGCTGGCATGCTGGAGCACAAGTTGACAAAGAAAATTGAGAAAAAACCGCTGATAGCGGCATCCATGTTTGGCGTCACTACCCCCTGTATCGATCAAGCCAAAAATTACCTTGAGTCCAAGGGCTACGAAGTTCTGGTATTTCACGCGACCGGTACCGGCGGGCGCACCATGGAGTCACTCATACATAATGGATATTTCAAAGGCGTGCTGGACTTGACTACCACCGAGTGGTGTGATGAGCTTTTCGGCGGAGCCCTGAGTGCCGGCCCTCACCGCAGTGAGGCCGCAGGCCTCTGCGGGATACCCCAGGTGGTGTCTGTGGGTGCCTGCGATATGATCAACTTCGGCCCCTGGGACACAGTGCCGAAGCAGTATCTGAAAAGGAATCTCTATCGGCATAATCCGACCGTTACTCTGATGCGCACCACCGTCCAGGAAAACGAGGCTATCGGTAAAAAATTGGCGGAAAAATTAAATATGGCTAAAGGAAAGACCGCCCTTTTTCTGCCCTTGAAAGGTGTTTCCATGATCGACGCCGAGGGCCAGCCTTTTTATGGCCCTGATGAGGATCAAGCTCTGTTTAACACCTTAAGGCAAAACATAAACCGGGACGTGGTGAAACTCTATGAAATGAATTGCCAGATTAACGACAGGGAATTTGCCATTGCCGCTGCCAAAAAGCTCATAGAAATGATAGAGACATAAAAGAGGCGGATTGGCTTGAAGATAACCAGGTTTGACATCTCCGTTACTGTCCTTGCGGGTCTCTCCTGTTTCTTTATGGTTATTCCAGTGGTCAAATTTCCTGTTTTGGGGTTGTTCATAGGGTGGGCATGGTACTTTGCGGAAGGAGTAAAACCCACTGCCTTCAAGCGTGTAATACCCCCTATACTGTTCGGGTATGCAATGACTGTGATCTCTGCGATCGTTTTCGCTGCCGCGAACTCAAACATCTGGGCACTTGCGGCCATTGTGGCTGTAATCGTATTCGGCATTATGTTATCCTGTAAAGGTAATATCTTTGCCGTGTTACTGGCGTTCTATAATGCCTTTTCCTGTTTTCGCCGGTTACTACGCTGAAAATTTTCCTGCTATCGTTCAGAACGGCGTCTGGGCGGACTGGAAAGACGGCGTTGTGGATCGTCTTTTCAAATGTTGTAGGTCAGTGCTTCGGCTAGTTTAAAATCAAGCTGAGTGTAAGCCGACAACAGTAAAGAAACATAGAAAATCATTTATGGAGGAAAATATCATGCTGTATAAGTCTCGAAAAGAAATATTGGCTGACTTCAAAGCACAGGTTGCCGAAGGTAAGATTCTAGTCGGTGTTGGGGCTGGCACCGGAATTACCGCAAAATGCTCCGAAAAAGCCAACGTTGATATGCTGATTATCTACAACTCCGGTCGCTACCGTATGGCAGGCCGTGGCTCTCTGTCTGGCCTGATGGCTTATGGGGATGCAAATCAGATCGTTGTTGAAATGGGGCACGAAGTGCTGCCGATTGTTAAAAAGACCCCCGTGCTGGCCGGTGTCTGCGGCACCGATCCTTTCCGTGTCATGGATATCTATTTGAAAGAGCTGAAATCACAGGGCTTCAATGGCGTGCAGAACTTCCCCACGGTAGGCCTTATTGACGGTGTGTTCCGCCAGAATTTGGAAGAGACCGGCATGGGCTATGGGCTCGAGGTCGACATGATCCACAAGGCCCATGAACTTGACATGCTCACTTGCCCCTACGTCTTTGATCCCAAGCAGGCCGCGGACATGGCGGAAGCCGGAGCCGATATTCTGGTTGCTCATATGGGCCTTACCACAAAAGGCTCAATCGGCGCCAGCACGGCTAAGACTTTGGACGACTGCATTCCTCTCATTAAAGATATTATTGCCGCCGGCCGTAAAGTCAACCCTAATATCATGGTTATCTGCCACGGCGGGCCTATCGCTGAACCTGGGGACGCCGCATATATCATCAAGAACATTCCTGAGATTGACGGCTTCTTCGGTGCTTCCTCAATAGAGCGTTTGGCTTCCGAGCGCGGCATTACCGCTCAGGCGGCCGCTTTCAAGGCTATTACAAAGTAAAACAAGGAACATCCAACAGAAATACTTTCATGCGCTACACTGAAACAAGGGGCATGGATTTGTAAGTCTAATACGCAGTTCAGAAAACTTTCCGAACTGCGTATTTCTGACTTTTTTATAGATAAACCATGCAGCGCAAACTCTTCACGGGCCTTTTGAACAACTTATTCATTGCTAGTGTCAAGAGAAGTTCGC
>DOHN01000144.1:37679-38708 GCA_003535195.1 Ruminiclostridium sp. | reverse complement strand
GAGAAGTCAACACTTTTTCGGACAATCTGCTAAGCAACACATTGTTGATACTGCTGTTGCCAGGTATTCAGGAAATTGATAGGGCTCAGATAACCCAGCCGTTTCTGAACTCGACGTCGGTTGTAAAAAACTTCAATATATTCGAAGATAGCTTGACGGGCGGATTCGCGGGTTGGATAAAACCTCCAATGTACGATCTCTTTTTTCAGAACAGAAAAGAAGCTCTCACTCCATGCATTATCCCCCGGCATACCAATAAAGGAAAAACTCTGCTTCCAACCGTAATCGGACACTTGTTTTATCACGTCTTCCGCGGTGTACTGACTTCCGCGATCGCTGTGAAATATAACGTCTGCCGGCAAATGCCAGCGATCCTGGGCAGCCTTCAATGTTTGCAAAACCAACTCCTTTTTCATGTTCTCGGCCTGACACGAAGCCAGAACCGTATTTGTAAATACATCTCGAATCTGGCAGAGATAATCGAAACCTTCGCCCGTTCGGATATAACTAATATCACTGGAGAGAACTTGGAAGGGTTTGTC
This sequence comes from Ruminiclostridium sp., assembly GCA_003535195.1. GTDB lineage: Bacteria > Bacillota > Clostridia > DSM-8532 > DSM-8532 > DTU059. Next base: position 38,166 of record DOHN01000144.1, on the reverse strand, counting down.
TATAACGAGATCTTTTGTCAAGTTCTTATATTCATCGCCGCGTGCCTTCCGGCTGTCGGTGAGTGACCGCTGTCTGCGTCTGCGATGGCAGGATTTCAGGCCCTCTTGACACATAATCCGCTTGATTACCGGATAAGAGGCTGGCTCTCCGTCGCGCCTGAGAATACCGCATATTCGATCCACCCCATAGGTTCCTTCTCCCTCTTTAAAGATTGAGATCACCCGGTCTTCAAGTGATTTTTGTGCCTTTTGGCGCCGATCACGTTCTTGCAGCCAGGTGTAGTATCCGGAGGTTGACACGCCTAATTTCTTGGCCCACTTCGCTTTGGCGTAATGGGTTTCTTTTTCCATCAAAGAGTAGCAGTCCGTTACAGTTACTTTTGATTTCTCGCGAAGAAGGCCGACGCTTTTTTTAAGATGTAATTCTCCTCTTCGAGTTCTGCAATTCGGCTGCGCAGTTGGCTCATATCTTCTTGCTGCTGCGCCA
>DOHN01000144.1:17430-37497 GCA_003535195.1 Ruminiclostridium sp. | reverse complement strand
TGCGCCAGAGGTAAATCATATTGGAGGTGATCCCTAAACTCTTGGCGACTTCCGTTACTGCCCGCTCGCTGGTGTAGCTCATACGAACTGCACGTTTCTTAAATTCTTCATCATACTTTCTGCGATTTTTTGACATTTTGATAAGCTCCTTTGTCTTTAATTGTATCTTATCAAACTGTCCGTAATTTTAACACTGACCCGTCAGCGGCGCGGCTATTTTATCGGACTGCCGGATTTGCACCTTTCGCACTATTGAATGCTCAAGAAGCCATTTCCTTATAAATTCATTGTCAATGGGCAAGGCGGCTTTATAACCCCTGCGACAGCGGAGATGTGTTATCAGAAAGAACAGAGCACAAGCCGACAGGCCGATTATCCATACTACTGCTACTGCCTGCCGTGTCCATCAAGACAGGGGCTATTGTATTGGGTGAAGCCCACTGGCCGTGGATCATCGTCGTATTCGTTGGCAATGGAACCGGAGCGGTTGTTTCCGCAAACGTATCTTTCACCATATCCGCAAGCGTATAAACGCTTAACCGCGATGGAAAAGAAACGGGAATAAACAAACGGCACAGCGCTACGCCCCAAAGCACAAGAAATGTTTTTTTGGGCAACTTGTGTAACGTAAGTGCACGGATGACCACAATCGCCAGAATAAGAACTGTGGCCGAAAGACTCATTTTTAATATCGTCATAGCCATCTCCTCATTCCAGATTTTCTACAAGCTTCTTTAGTCTTTGGATTACCTCCGGGGGCAGTTTTTTTTGTTCCAGAATGGAAGCGACAAGCTGATCGGCTGCGCCGTCATACATTTTGTTAATCAGCTCGGTGGTTTCTAATTCCTGGGCCTGTTCCTTTGTGATAAGAGGGCTGCATACAAAGTTGGGATCGCTTCGTTTGATGGCACCTTTGTCGAGACATTTTTTGATGACCGTATAGGTGGTGGTCTTGCTCCAACCAACCTGTTCCTTTAAAATTTTCGCGATTTGCTTTGCGGTGGTATTGCCGTCTTTCCACAGAATATCCATGACTTTCAGTTCCGAATCAAACAGTTTGATTTCCATAAGAGCAACTCCTCTACAGAGTGATTCTATTGCAATAGAATATGGCTATATTCTATTCCGATAGAATGCAAGTGTCAAGAGCAGTATGAAAAATATTTTGCGAACGTTAAGATTAGAAAAGGAATACCTTATGCAGGTATTCCCCTTCGTTTTACATTATCCATTTATGGGCTGTCTATCTCATCAATCTCATCAATCTCATCAATGGGAAAAGGGCCGTCACATGGTTTTCTTCCTAAAATCTTACTCTACTCCTCCAATGCTAATGCGACAGAGGGGAAGGCTTCCACGCTGCGCTTTAAGATGCCCTGCATATAGGCAATCAGTATTCCGTAATTGGTGATGGGTACATTCTGGTCCTGCGCACACTGAATACGGTATTTCATTTCCCGTTCGTTTATCATGCATCCTCCGCAATGGACGATCATTTTAAACCTTGACAAGTCCTCCGGGAATTCGGTTCCTGATGTAAACTCAAACTTTAAATCCCGCCCCGTATGCTGTTTCAGCCACCTTGGAAGCTTGACAGTTCCGATATCTTCGCACTGGCGGTGATGCGTGCAGCCTTCGGCAATCAGCACGGCATCACCGTCCTTCAGCTGTTCAATGGCTTTGGCACCCGCAGCCGCTGTTTCCAGTTTTCCCTTATAGCGGGCAAACAATATTGAAAATGAGGTGAGCAGAATATCCTTGGGCGTATCGGCCGAGACCCTGGCAAATACCTGGCTGTCCGTAATGACTATTTTGGGCTTTTTGCCCAGGTTTTTAAGCGTATCCCGCAGTTCGTACTCTTTTACCACAATGGCCGCGGCGTCAGCCTCCAGAATATCCCGGATCGTCTGCTGCTGTGGCAAAATTAATCTTCCCTTGGGCGCAGACCGGTCAATGGGCACCACCAGGACCACAAAGTCCGAGGGCGAAATCAAATCCGCCACTAAGCGGCGCTTGGTTTCTTCGGGTGCGGCCAGGGACGCAATTTTTTCCTTCAACGCGGTGATATTCTCCCCTGTTTTTGCGCTTACCCACAGCTCATCTTTAGCCGCGGCCACCGGAGCCGCGCATAAGTCTGATTTATTGAACACGGTAATATAACGAATTTTTTTCTTTTCAAAAATTTCGATTAGCTCATGATCTTCCTTCGTTTTTCCCAGCCGTGCATCCACCACCAATACGGCGACGTCGGTTTTGTTCAGAACCTGGAGGCCCTTTTTCATTCGTAAGGCGCCCAGTTCCCCAATATCGTCCATACCGGGCGTATCAATAATCATCACCGGACCCATGGGCAACAGCTCCATTGCTTTGTATACCGGGTCGGTGGTCGTTCCCTTTACTTCCGAAACAATGGCGATATTCTGCCCGGTCACAGCATTCACTACGCTGGATTTTCCTGCGTTACGTTTTCCAAAAAATCCGATATGAACTCTTTCGGCAGAGGGCGTGTCGTTCAGGCTCATTGCTTCCTCCTAAAATCTAAAATCACGGCTTCCGTTCTTGATCTCTTCCAAATGCTTTGTTACAATACTCCGCACCTTATCGCTGGGCACATTTCCAAGCTCTTTGGCAATGAGGGCGTCACCGATCCGCTTTGTCTCCGGGGCCGCGTAATCCTCCAGGTATTCCTTGAGCGTCATTAGCGCGTTGGGATGGCAGCAGTTCTGGATTTGCCCGCTTTTACAGAGGCTCATAAACCGGTCTCCCGTCCTGCCTTCCCGGTAACAAGCGGTGCAGAAGCTTGGGATATATCCCATTTCCATCAGCCACCTGACAACTTCATCCAGCGTCCTGCTATCGCTCACATCAAACTGCTCCGATTTCTCGTCATCCGGTTCGGGTTCGGCATATCCTCCCACACTGGTCTTAGATCCGCCGCTGATCTGCGATATACCTAGATGCAGCACTCGCTCCCGGCATTTTTTACTCTCCCGGGTGGATACGATCATGCCCGTATAGGGCACCGCTATCCGGATACAGGCCACGATCTTGGCAAAAGTGTCATCGTCAATCCCATTGTCAAAGACATTAGGATCAATATCGTCGGCCCGGCGGATCCTGGGAACGCTGATGGTATGGGGGCCTACCCCAAAGGCGGCTTCCAGGTGCTCCGCATGCATCAGTAAAGCCGCAAACTCATACCTATACAGCTCCAGGCCGAACAATACGCCCACCCCCACATCGTCTATGCCGCCTTCCATAGCGCGGTCCATAGCCTCGGTATGATAGGCGTAATTGTGCTTGGGGCCTGTGGGATGCAGCTTTTCGTAGCTCTCCTTATGGTAGGTTTCCTGAAAGAGTATATAGGTGCCAATTCCGGCCTCCTTCAATTTTCTGTAATTCTCCACCGTTGTGGCGGCAATATTGACGTTCACACGGCGGATAGCTCCGTTTTTATGATGGATACCATAGATGGTGCCGATGCTTTCCAGGATATATTCAATAGGATTCATGGTGGGGTCTTCCCCCGCTTCGATGGCCAGCCGCTTATGCCCCAGATCTTGAAGCGCGGTGACCTCCCTCCGGATATCTTCCTGGGTCAGCTTTTTTCGTGCAATATGCTTATTTTTCATATGATAGGGGCAATACACGCACCCGTTCACACAGTAATTGGAAAGGTACAGCGGCGCAAACAATACGATGCGGTTGCCATAAAAATCTTTTTTGATCTGCTGAGCCAGACGAAATATTTCCTCATTTTTTTCGGGGTCTTCACACGCAAGCAGCACCGACGCTTCTCTGTGGGTAAGCCCCTTGTTTTTTCTGGCTTTCTCCAATATGCTGTCGATCAGGGCGATATTGTCCTTGTTCTTCTGTGCAAAGCCTAAGGTCTCCATGACTTCCTCATGGTCGATAAACTCTTCCGCTTTAGCGGATTTAACATCATACATTTTGATCTCCCCTTCTTAAAATACAGGTCAGGTCACAAGGCCTTTCCCTTCAGATTCGCTTTTCCAGCGGTAAGGATCTCCGCGGCTGACGACCACGCTGTAGCCGATGCGTTTCATGCGCTGCTCCATACAATGACGGCATTCCGCGGCTTCGTCTCCCGTGCAGATTTTATTGTCATACAGCAGATATTTGCTGCGGACATCTATGGGTGATAAATTGGGCATGGTGACATTGGCTCCCGCCAGAATTCCCATCTCCCTGCCCTTAGGGTGGATGGTTCCAAGAGCGGTGGTGGCAGGCAGCAGCACGGCGGGCAGTGTCAGCCGTGTCAGCCCCAGCATAAACAGCGTCAATTCAAGCGTACCGGCCCTCTCACCGGCAAAAGGCGTATCGTGATGCGGAATAAAGGGTCCAATGCCCACCATCTGCGGTTGCAGTTCGGCCAAAAACAGCATGTCTTCGGCGAGGCATTCGGCTGTCTGATAGGGGGACCCCACCATAAAGCCGCAGCCTACCTCAAAGCCGATTTTCTTAAGGTCGTATAAACACTGTTTCCGGTTGGAAAGAGAGAGCTCCGCAGGGTGCAGCCTGGCATAATGTTCAGCGTCCGCCGTTTCATGCCTTAATAAATAGCGGTCCGCCCCTGCGTTGTAATAAGCCAAATAGCTGTCATAGCTTTTCTCGCCGATGGAGAGGGTGATTGCGCAGTCCGGATAGAGCTTTTTAATGTCCCCAATGATATCTACTAAAAGTTCATCGGTATAAAAAGGGTCTTCCCCACCCTGCAGCACAAAGGTACGGAATCCAAGCCCGTAACCCGTCCGGCAGCATTCTAAAATTTGCTCCCGGGTCAGCCGGTACCGCTGTACATTTTTGTTGCTTCTGCGGATTCCGCAATATAAACAGTCGTTTTTACAGACATTGGTAAACTCTATTAATCCCCGGATATAAACGCTGTTGCCATAATACCGCCGGCAGATGGCTCTGGCCTTCTCGAACAGGTACTCTGCCAATTTATCGTTCCGATTTTCAATAAGCGTCACATACTCTTTTTTTGTCAGGCATTGATCCTGTTCCAATTTGTCGATCAGGTCTTTCATTTTACCCTCCCGCCGTTTTTTTAGGTGCATTTCTGTTTCAAATACATATAAAAAGCCTTTTTATTAAAGCGTTTTAACGAGTAAAGAAGCCTTTTATATGAACTTTGTTTACGACCCACGGCAAATCAAGGCGGAGGGTAACAAAAAAGCGCCCGAAAAGGCGCATTGAGACTTCATATTTCAGTCTTATGCCCTTTCACCTCAGAAAAATTCTTCGTGTGTCAGTAAACAGTTCCTTGTTTGCCTTGATGAAAGAAATTTCTCGCATCTCGGCACTACTAGAATACCATATAAGGTTTTGTTTGACAATGCAAACTTTTGAATTTACTATGTAACGAAGCTCTCCAGATTAATATATGATTTATTTCACGCCTGAATCTTTTGATCGTTATCCGACTATATAAATGCCTGAGACATATTTTAAATGTTAGGGGGCTATCATAGGATATTCTTCATATGACAATTGGTTGAAAAAACTGCCGTCGGGTTAGCCCTGCGGCAGTTTCAAACGACTATTTTATTGTATAGGAGCTCATCTCAACAATTGGCAAAGAGCCGGTTTAGAAAATCCTTTACAATAGGGGCGTCAATGATCAAACAATATTGCACCAATTTATCAATGCAGCCAGCCAATGCCATGGTAATTGTCATCCCATGGAAGAATATACTGTTCATTGGAAGGTCTAAAGGGAACCATATCGCGAATTACGTCAAGACGAGCCAGAATATCAGCTGGCAACGGGCCCTTTTCAATAGCATTCCAGTTACTGATAAATTCTTCCTTTGAACGAGATCCGGTTAGAACACAATGAACAATTGGATTAGAAATTACAAAACGCATACTCATTTCAATGATATCTATGCCGGTTTCATCAAGCAACTTATACAGTGCCTTGAACTGATCTTTCCTTGGTTTGCTGATCCAAGGAGCACCATTTTCAATGATTTCATCGCGACGTACTGCCAGAGCACCTTGCTGGAGCGGAGAGCCGCAAATAACACCCATATTGTGCTCCTTTGCGACAGGTAAGATTTCATATTCAGCTTCTCTCCATAACAAACTGTAATTGAAGGCAGTCAAAACGCAGTCAAACTTGCCGGTATCCATGATCTTTGCAAGTTCATGTGTGCAAGTACCTGCTACGCCGGTGTAGCGGATTGTGCCATTTGCTTTCAGCTCTTCCAGGCATTCCATAACAGGGCCGTCATATGTAATTTCATTGTTCCACCAGTCCATCTGTATATGTCGTTCCGGTTCATGAACGAACAGAATATCAATGTGATCAATACCCAGCTTTTCCATACTGTTTTCAACGGAAGCAAAGATATCTCTTTTTGACTTGGGGTTCCAGGGTTCGGGCATACCAAGTTTGGTAGAGATCAGAGGCTTATTTTTACCTTTATAAGACTTCAGGATATTTCCTAGAACAGTTTCACTATTAAAGTAGGAAGGTGCTGTATCAATCAGACGAACACCAGTATCAAGTGCATATTGTGTTGCAATCCTAGATTTTTCATAGTCACCAACGAGATCAGACATAAATAGGCCACCGAGAGATAGTTTGGTAACTTCAAGATCAGTTCTGCCAAGTTTTACAATTTCCATTATAATTTCTCCTTGAATCTCTGAATTATAGGCTTGATTATTTGCTGGACAGCTTAATAATAGACTTTACAGCCTTCTTTTCACGTACATGAGTATACGCATCGGCAGCATTGTCCCAAGTGAAAATGTGCTCTTTATCCAACCAGTTGCCGGCATCGAGTTTACCTGCACGAATAAGGTCAATAACTTCCTTATGAGTTTCCGGTTCATCATAAATTCCTGCATAGGAGTTAAAGAAACGGAAGCTCTTCGGTCCAAGAATAGGGTTGAAGGTATAGCTGTAAAAATCGTTCATGCCATAGACAGCGGCAGTGCCGCCTTCTTTCAATATGGGCATATAGGCAGTCAGAGTCTCTTTCTTGCCGGTCGCATCAATGATATATGCATAATTTGCAGTATTGTCTTCTATAAGTTTCTTGACAGAAATCTCGGTGCTTCGGGAAATCCATCTTCCGAGATTTTAGTCTCTGCCAGTATTACATCAATACCGTCAAAAGACGAGCCACTGTTCATACCCATAATTAAATCCATTATGTAACCTCCTTGCCATAATTGAGTGATATGTATATAAAGTTGTAAAAACTTATATTGTGAACGTTCTCAATTTGTGCGTATAAATAGACCAGGCAGTTACCCAGTCAATTTATAATTTTTTTATAATGCTTTGCATGACTTACGAATTCTGAATTCAGTACCAAGTGTTTTAACAAATCGCTCCTGGGATATCTTACCTGAATTTACTTCCTGAACACGTTTAATAGCTTGTAACGCAGCAACTTTACCAATAAGCTCCGGAAACTGTGCTATAGTCGTAATCTCAAGCAGATCGTTCAGCGAGGTGTCATCCCATGTTATCAATGATATATCATCAGGAATATTCTTATTCATATCACGTAATGCCAGCAACGTACTGTCGCAAAGATTATTATTCAAAATCAGAAGGGCTGTAATGTCATCATTTAAAAGGAACAACTCCTTTACCATTTCCCTTCCGGCATTTTCCGAATGATATTGCCGATTTACTACCAATGACGGTTCAAATAGAATACCATGTTTTTTCAAGGCTGCACAATAACCTTCAAAACGCTGTTTAACCGTTGGAAACTGAGGTGTACACATGGCACCTATTTTGCGATGCCCCAAATTAATTAGATACTCTGTAGCCTCAAAAGTTCCCTTAAAGTTTGCACTTTCAACCAGGTCATGCGGCACATTCGGGATGCTGTAGTCGATATATACAATAGGAATTTCTGAATTATACAGGCCCATATCGGCTGCAGAAACATTCGTCTGTAACGATGACATAATAATGGCATCTACGCGTTTTCTTTGTAAATTCTGCAAATGACGCACTTCCGTAACAATATCTTCATGAGTACTGCAGATCAACAGGTTAAACCCCTGGCTGGTTGTGACATTTTCCATCGCACCAATAACTTTACTGAAAAAATTATTAGCGATACTGCCAACTACTACTGCAATCGTATTGGTCTTTTTATTCCGTAGGCTCTGGGCAACTGCATTTGGTGAGTACCCCAGTTTTTCAATTGCTGTCATTACCCGTGTGCGGGCTTTCTCTGAAACGCTGCCATAGTTGCCAATAACACGACCAACCGTTGAATGTGATACGCCAGCCAACTCCGCAACATCCCTAATTGTTACTTTTTCATTTCTGCTTTCTACCATAAACCGCAATTCTTTCTGCTACATATTTTGCATTCTCTAATTCGAGATCGTTCTCATTTATTTGAGAATACACTACCTTTTTTGGAATGTCAAGATGGCTATTTTGCCATATTTGAATATCTATTTTTGTATAATATTATTAGTGCAAAAAAATCTCACAAATTAAATGTTCTCCGCATATACGAATTTCCTCTAAAACGCTGTCGTAATTGGCCTGACACGGGCCAGCAGTTGAGATACGCCGGCCAACTCCGCAACCTCTTTAATTGTTAATTTTTCATTTCTAATTTCTTCCCTAAGCCACAATTTCTTCCGCTGCATATCGTATACCCTCTAATTGGGGATCGTTCTCATTTCCTTGAGAATACACTACTTTTTTTGAAATGTCAAGGTGGCTCATCCGGTGTCATCCTTTTGTAGAAATTTTTTATATCCCATGTATAAGTTCCACAGACCGCACTGCAATTCCCGCACCGTATACGTCCGACTCATATTTTGTATTCTTGCAAGTTTCGGCTTAAACTATTATAACAGCAAAAAAGGTTATTAAGTCATTACAAAACTAATTGTAAATGATCTAATAACCTTGATGCCCGGCGCCATATCCACATTCTTTTTTCAGCATAGAAGTTCTTTATAAATTATAACCCGATCAGCCAGGAAGCCATCGTAAAATAGATCATCAGGGAAAAAGCATCCACGATGGTCGTAATTAAAGGACTTGCCATGATGGCCGGATCAAGCTTTACACTTTTTGCCGCTATGGGCAGCAGCCCGCCTACCACCTTAGCCAATACAATGGTCAGGAATGTTGTGCAGCTCACAGCAACAGCTATATGCACATCAATTTTCTCAAATAAATATATTCTTAAAAAGTTTACCACGGCTAATGTGCTCCCCACTACAATACCAACCCTAAATTCTTTCCAGAGCACTTTCAAAGCATCTTTAATATTTATTTCTCCCAGAGCCAAGCCTCTTATGATCAGCGCCGAGGATTGAGAACCCGCATTACCGCCGGTATCCATCAACATGGGTATAAATGCCGCAAGAATAACAACAGATTGCAGTACATCATCAAATTTTTTAATGATATTGCCCGTAAAGGTTGCTGAAAGCATTAACACAAGCAGCCATACAATCCGGTGTTTTGACAATGTCAGCACGTCTGTCTTCAGATACTCTTCTTCCGAAGGATGCATAGCAGCCATTATTTGAATGTCTTCCGTGTTCTCCTGGTCGATGATATCTACAATATCATCAACGGTTATGATGCCTACCAGCCTGTTTTCATTATCCACTACAGGCATTGCCGTCAAATCATATTTTTTAAACAGCATGGCCGCATTTTCCTGGTCGTCCAAAGTCTTGATAGAGATGACGTCATCATTCAAAATATCCTTGATTACAGCGGTCTCATTACTTAAAATGAGCCTTCTGATTGAAACGACGCCCTCAAGCTTCCTGTTGTTGTCTATCACGTAACAGGTATTAATGGTCTCCCTGTCTACCCCGGTCTTTTTGATATGCGCGATTGCATCTTTTACAGTCATTTCTTTCTTGAGGTCAACATATTCAATGGTCATGATGCTGCCGGCCGAATCCTCAGGATAGTTCAGAAACTGGTTAATTAATTTTCTTAAATGTTCATCCGTATTTTTTAATACCTTTTTCACAACATTTGCAGGCATTTCTTCAAGAAAATCAACGGCATCATCAAGGAACAATTCATCAACTATTTCTTTAATTTCTTTGTCGGTAATGGACTCGATGATAAGCTGCTGAAGCTCAGCCGAAACATACGTAAAAACCCCGGCTGCGATATCCTTGGGCAAAATTCTAAAAATTCTTACCAATTGATGTTTATCAGCTTCCTCAAGGATCTGTGCGAGATCTACAGTATTCATTTTCAGCAGTTCGTTCCTAATATCATGAAACTTATTCTCATGAAACAACTCCATCAATTTTTTTTTCATTTTTCAGTCCCTCCTTACAGGAACCGTGCTGCCCAAGTGACAGCTACGGCTTTAGATGTAAAATTTCTACTACTGGGTAAAGGGCTATCATCCACAGCTATCACATCCTTTCATTCTACAAATAAAAAAATCTCTTTATCAAAATGAATAAGAGATTTCATGATATAAAAAAAATCATCTTATCCGTTGAGTTTTAGCTCTGCATGGCTTAGGATATCCCAGCTACGTTAGATAAAACCTTAATTCGGCAGTATCTGCTGACCCATTGGCGTCTCTGGACATTTCTGGGCAGTAGCATATTTCCAAGCAGTAGCCTCACTTAACAAGACGTTTTGCTAATTTACTATATTTTATTGCATTTTCTATCACAATGTTACAATACCATGAAGGATTTGTAAAGCATATTAGTGTCCGAAAATCTATTTTGTGCATTTTGTCGAATTTTATAGAAAAAAACGATTGAAATATTCTATCTTTTGCATTATGCATAATGGGTTTGTGACAGTTCTGTTATGGGCCTCTGCGTGGGGGCTTTGCACTGCTGGGCGTTTCTTTCATCCCCTTTACCATGACGTTGTCCGTTTATGCCGCGGCCTCCTCCATGGTAAACCACCGCTAAGTCTTGTGTAACCAGCATTTAACCATACCCGTCCTAAAAAATTCGCCGGGCATTTTCGTGCCCGCAATTTCCTTAATCGTTAAATTGACTTGGATGTCCCGTTGGCATGCGTTGCTGACAGTTTTTTTCTATGCTTTCGTATCACCAAAATAATACATAATTTTTTGCATTAATACTAATATTATAAAATACTGAATACTTGAAACAACAGGAGGATTCAAATGAATATACAAGTCATTCCAGTTATCATGATTGTCCTTTACATGGTGGTACTGTTTACAATCGGGTATCTCACAAATAAGCATATGATTAAGAATAGCTCCGATTACATGCTGGCAGGAAGGAGAATGGGGATATTCATGGTAGCGTCTTCACTGTCGGCCAATAATATCGGCGGCGGCAGTACGACGGGAGTCGCTGCAAAAGCATTCTCAGGCTGGGGGTTAAGCGCCGCCTGGTATGTACTGGCCGCGGCAGTTGCTATGATTCCATTAGCATACTTTGCTCCGAGGATCCGCAAAACCATGGCAGTCACCATTCCGGAAGTCGTAAGCCGCCGTTTTGGCAACGTTTCAGGGACTATTACCGCAGTACTTAATGTCGTATCCCTGTTTTGCCTGACCGCGTCCCAGATACTTGCCGCGGGCTCTGTTGTCAGTTCATTGACGGCAATACCCCTTAATGTTTGTATTTTAATAGCCGCATTTATTATCATTGTATATACTACTTTGGGCGGTATGTTTGCAGATGCAATCGCTGACGTGGTACAATACTTGATCATTTTTTTCGGCCTGTTAATTTCATTGCCTTTTATTGTCCAAGGAGCAGGCGGTTGGAAAGCTATATCGGCTGCTTTACCTCCTGCCGAGCTGGATATTAATAAAATAGGAACTGTGACAATAATAGGGTTAATATTTAACTATTTTTGTACATTTCTATCGGGCCCTGAGATGGTGAGCAGATTTTCTTCTTCAGAGGATGGGAAAACCGCCCAAAAAGCCTCCATACTCTCTGCAATTATGATGGCAATGTTAGCATTCATCCCTACTATAATCGGTCTTGTCGCCCTTGCAGAAAATCCAAAGCTGGATGGAGGAGCAGGCACAACCGCTCTCATGTATGCGACCAAAAACTATGCCCCTTCCTGGGTAACGGGTGCAGTTGCCGCAGCAATCGTTGCAGCTACCATGTCCAGCGCAGATTCCAACCTGCTGTGTGCCTCCACCATTATCATCAAAGACATTTATCAAAGATTCATTAATCCTAAGATAGAAGATAGAAAAATCATATTTCTCACAAGGAGCAGCAATGTTATCATCTGCGCACTAAGTGCTGTAATTGCCCTGTTTAACATCAGCCTGGTAACATTAAATTTATTCGCGTTCGCTTTAAGATCGGCAGGACCTTTCGCAGCATACGGACTGGGATTAACAGTCAAGAATGCTACCAAAAACGCAGGCATTGTCTCCATCATTATTGGATCCATTGCAGTTCTTATATGGCAGTTCATGAAATCCCCGTTTGGAATATTGCCAATTGTATTTGGCAGCGCCCTGGGAATTATCTCCTTTTTATTGGTTACATGGGTTGAAAGAGGAATGGGAAAACCTGCGGCGCCATCGGCTTATGAATAAATCAACTTTCGTTTTATTGTTTGTGTACTAAGACAGAATCATTGTATTATAAATTGGCGTACAACTCCTAAAAACATTAAAGCAGGGGGATTCTCCCTGCTTTAATGCTCTCTTCATTTCTATTTCACTTGATTTGCCTAAATAAATACTATATTCTTAGAGCATACGTTTATTACACGGTTGCAGACCTATGTGAAATAAGCATTACTGTTATTTAGTGAAGTGATAAAAATATTAAAGCGGGCTTTAAAACGCGCAACCGGTCCCAGCGTGGGGATAACGATAGGCGGTATAATTTATTGCGTCATTCTTAGTTTCCCTGCTTATCGGATGGGGTAAATCAAAAATGGAAAGCAAATCGTTTTAAAAGAATATCTATGAAAGCTCTTATGCCTTCTGATTCAAATATTCCAGATTCACCCTGTGATATTCCTCGAATTCTTTGGATTCCATCACTATGCTTTCGCCGGATAAAACCCTTCTCACATAATCAAGATTATCCTCTGCCAGCTTTTTATCCTCGCAGGCCGTATGCCCGCCGATGAGAATACCGGCATCGATCTTCAGATAATCCTGCAATGTATCAATATACCGGACGAGCTCTTTTGACATGAGGTATGGGATGGGCCGTTCCAGATTATCGCCGGCAAAAAGAACCCCGTCTGCCATATCCAAAATTGATATTGAATCGTCTGTATGGCCGGGAGTATGCCAAATGAGAAGGTGGTCTTCCTCAAAGCACAGCTTGTCTGTCAGGGTCAGATTAGGGTAGGTAAGAATAACCTCCCCCTTTTGATATTTTGCGTTTTCTTTAAGCTCCTTTAGTCCCTCCGACTGCATATATTCCCTGCATTTTTTGTGGCTTATGATAATGGAGCCGGAAAACAGGCTATTGCCCCAAACATGATCCCAGTGGCTATGGGTGTTTATGATGATGACAGGCGTTTTGTCATGGGCTCCTTTTATGAGATCCTTCACCGGCTTTATGATATCGGGGCCTAAATAAGTGTCGATCATATAGGTATATTTCTTCCCATGAATGACGTAAATATTTGTTGCTATGCCCAGATCATAAAATGTAATAAGAGTCCCCCTGCTCCCCACCTTTTTAATCTCCATTACAGGCCTCCTGTCTTAAAAATACGCGCGCCCATCCTTTGAATTATATCTGATATTTTACCCCATAATATCAACCACCTTCAATTGTTCATCCTTTGAAAGATCAAGGAAATTTGACCCGATCTGTACAATGGGGTATATCACGTCATGGGGAGGTATATATACGATTTCACCCTGTAGCCCATTGTTCAGCCTCGCTCTTTCCCCGATGTAATAAGCCGGCAGATGTTTTAAAAAGACCCCCAGAACATGGGTATCAAAGCTGCATATGCCGCTTGTCAAAAACATCCGAAAGGACTCAAACGGAGATACCTTTCTTTTATATACCCGATTTTGGGTCATGGCATCGTACACGTCAGCCACAGCGATGATTTTTGCGTGCAGCCCGATATTGTCTCCGGAAAGCTTGCCCGGATACCCGGAACCGTCCATCCGTTCATGGTGCTGAAGCACACCTGTTAGAACACCCTGGCTGATGCCGGGAATATCCTTTATCATCTCATATCCGTATTGAGAATGTTTTTTTATAATTTTCCATTCCGCGGATGTAAGCTTTTCTTTCTTATTTAAAATCTCTTTTGAAACTTTTGTCTTTCCGATATCATGGAGCAAACCTGCCTGAATGACCTCTTGAGTCAAAGAATCAGGGGTTTTCAGCCACTTGGCAATGAGCATGGAATAAAAAGCTACATTAACACAATGGGTATAGGTATATTCGTCGGAATGCTTCAGCTCGGAAAGGCATTGCGCAATACTGCCGGGCTCGTAAATGACCTCTAAAATCGTATTGGATATTTCATTGACAAGCCCGTAATCGATAGTGCCTCCTGAGCATATTTGGCTTAAGAATTTTTTGACAATAAAAACAGCTTTTTTATAGTTTTTCTCAACCTTTTCTTTTTTTGATGCTTTTGCTTCGTGCACAAAAAGCCCTGCAGGCTGATACAGCCACACATCGTTAATTCCAAATTCCAGAAGCTTTTTCTTAATATAATGATTCATTACTGTATTTTTAACGGCAAGGAGAACTCCTTTTTGATTAAAAATATCTTCTGCTAACACGTCCCCGGCATCGCAGCAAACAACCGGAATATTTATTCTGCCCATTAACACCCTAATAACCTCCTGCAAGCCAGATCATAAAATACTATAAATATTCTCATGTTAAGGCCTCCTATGTCTCATATTAATTCCTTTGTAAGTTATCAACCAAAGGCTTTGCATCATCCGTAGAAATATAAGGGCACCCTGTTGTTTCACAATAAAAAAGGCGGGTCCTATATACTGCCCGCCATGAATAAAATTCCGCTATGATTTCGGCAACCTGACGATCGTGGCAATAATGCTTTAGATTCATGGCTTTGCGTCTCCACCTTTCGATGGATTTGCTATTTACAATCTCAGAATATTTAATTTTTCTATGATATACTGATTCCTCCAAATCAGTTTTTAGTTTTTAATACCCTGTTTCACAATCCTTTATGTGACTATACTACTATATATTTACATCTAATTAATATGGAATATTTGATTTTATGAACTCAGTTATTATACTATGGACTTTATGTCAAAGCAATAGGTATTTTTTTATTTTGGCGAATTTTGGCGAATTTGGGCGAACAAGTGGAAAATAATTGAAAATCAAGATCTGTGAAGCTTATTAGATATGAAGTTTTTAACGCCGGTTGATTAAAAAATGAGTGCAGGAAAATACGGGTTCGATTGAAATCCAGCCGGTTCCTGCATTGGTTTTCGTTTAGATGTGCTTAAGCATATGAATTTCTTTTTAATGACTCAATGATTTCATATACAGAGGGATATTCCTTATTATTTTCAAAGATATAAACACCTGTTCTGCAATTTAAGTTGATTCGGTGCCTCCCATAAAGAAATATTTTTTGCTTTACAGTATTTTTGATTCTTTCTGCTATGGCTGCTGCCCCATCAGTATTTTTAGCACACAGAATAAATTCCTGGGCTCCATATCTTGCAGCCCAACCATCCTTCTGGCTGATACAATCTTTCAATTCTTCCGCAAATTGTTTCAGCACATGATCCCCGGCTGATTCCCCGTATGTATCACGGATCAGTGAGAAATAGCTTAATTCTGCATAGATGACCGAAAGCGGCTCACCTTTTATAGCGGAAATAAACAGTTCATTTGGCAGCTTTTCTTTGACAAATCTCCTGTTGAATAAATTCGTCAATTCATCTTTTACCGCCGCCTGGTTTACATAATCTATGGAGGAAAGTATTTTTATGCCATATTCAGGATTTTCTGATTCCGACCGAAGAATGTTTGTAACATTTTTCAAAACTTCGACCACCAATGTCCTGCCCTGTATCTCAACGGGAACTGCGGCTACCGTATAAATATTATCCTCATGGTGTTCAATTTTAAAAATGGTATCATTCTCATTATAGGCCCGCATAGAAATGCAATTACTGCAAACATCTTTTTTCTTCCAGAAATTGTAGCATACAAAATCGGTCTCGAATAATTCTGCATTTTTAACCTCAAAAACTTTTTTTTTGACAGGATCAACGATCCTTATACTGTCATACAATTTATCAAAGTGCAGAAGCTTTTCAAAAAAGTCGTCAAATTCCTTCCTATTACGATTGCCAAATACCGTCTTGTAATAATTGTTTTTTTGCATGAAAAATAAAAGAAGCCTGTCCAGCTCCTGACTTCTCCCCGCAAGTTCCTCCCGGTTAAAGCCGTCCGAGGTAATCATTTCGTTTATAATGGTTCTGAGCTTGTCCATTCTTTTGTTCAAAAAATACTCCCCCTGCGAAAAAATCTACCGCTAACCCTTTTTCAAGAACACTTCTGCTTCCATTTCCGGTATTGGCATGCTGAATAAATAACCCTGGATTCTATTACAGCGGTGCTTCTTTAAGAACTTGAGCTGTTCCGGCGTTTCTACTCCCTCCGCTACCACACGCATACCCATACTTTTGCCAATCTCGATGATTTTTCTGATTAAATTATTGCTTACAGGATCATAAGTAATATGATCCACAAAGGATTTATCTATTTTTATTGTAGATATCGGAAGCTGTTTTAAATAGCTTAAGGAGGAATATCCCTTTCCGAAATCATCCAGTGCGATCCGGATACCCCTGTCTTTTAAGGTCTCCAATTTTGAGCAGATATTTTCATAAGATTCTATCAATATAGACTCGGTGATTTCCAGCTCCAAAAATTCGGGCTCGAGCTCTTGCAGTTCCAAGATATCCATCACCGTTTCAACGAAATCGGTCTGAAGAAGCTGAATAATTGAAATATTCACAGAGACGGTCAAATCATTATAGCCTTCCATATGCAGTTTCTTCAGGAAAGCGCAGGCTTTTTTCAGAACCCAGATCCCTAGCGGAATAATAATGTGGGTATCTTCCGCAACTTTTATAAATTTCAGCGGCGATATTCTGCCCAGCTCGGGGCTGTTCCACCGGAGCAAGGCTTCAAAGCCTGTGATTTTCTCCGACCTTATATCGAGCTGAGGCTGGTAATAGATTTCAAATTCATTTTTCAGCAAAGCCGTATGTAAATATTTTTCAATGTTCACTCTTTCAATAATATCCTGATTCATTGTTTCATTGTAAATAACATATCTGTTTCTGCCCTGCTCTTTTGCTTTGTACATGGCTATATCGGCATATTTCAGCAGCTCTTCCAAGTGAACGGAATGCTTGGGATACATTGCAATTCCAATACTTGGGCTAAGGTAGAGAATACTGTCGGCAATCTTAAATTCGTCACCAAACCCTGCCAGAATATGAGCAGCCAGGGTTTCAGCATCCTCTTCACTGTTGATATTTTTCACAATAACAATAAACTCATCTCCGCTTAACCGGTATAAAGAACATCCGTCAACCAAAAGAGAGGCGAGCCTGTCACTTATACTCCTTAAGAGCTTGTCGCCGAAATCGTGACCCATGGTGTCATTGATATATTTGAAATTATCGATATCCACAAACAGTAGGCCGGCATTCTTCCCTTGCCAAAACGAATCTTTGATGGCATTTTCATAGAGGGAGAGCTTATTTAAAAGGCCTGTCAAACCATCATGATAAGCCAGATAATTAAACTTTTCCTCACTGACGCGTATTTTTTCATTACTGACTTTAATGGCATCGTACTGCTCCTTTAATTCTTCATCCGAGGCCGCCAATTCTTCATATATTTGGGTCAATTCCTCATGCTTTTCACTAAGCTTGTCTTTTAGCTTTTTAATTCTCCTGAGATTAAGAAGAAGAATCATAGCAAAGGAGATTAAAACTATAAAAGCAAGAACAACACATGAGACCAGCTTTTTGTAAGTTTCAAAAAAAGAAAAAGGTTTATGAATTATCTCAGCATCCTCCGGGATTACGCTTAAGGGAATATTAAATTTTTCCAGCTGATTAAAATCAATAACCTTGCGGGTTGTTTTTGTGAATTGTATGGGAATACTGTCTGCGATTTCTCCGTTTAATATCCTGAGAGCCAGACTGGCCGCGCTTTGCCCCTGAAGCCTGCCGCTTAACATATCGCCGCCCAACGCCCCATTATTCAGACCAAAATCATACAGATGGTATAGAGGAATATGGCTGATAAAGGCTATTTTCCGGGTTGTATTTTCAAAGCCGACAACTTTTCCCTCAACATCGCTGTAATAGGTCGTTACTAAAATAATACTGTCGTCTTTTAAATCCTTGACCTTTTTCAATATTTCTTCGTAAGACAGGTTATTCCAGCTGATGATGTTTAAGTTCAAATTCATGGAATTGATCTCTTCCTCGGCAATGGAACCGGTTGACAACCCGCTTTCACTATTGTCATAGAGCAAATATATATTTTTGACGGAAGGGTTGATGGACAAAGCCATTCTGATGGTATCCTTGGGATCAATAACCTCAGTAACTCCGGTAAGATTCCGATACCCTTTTGTAATTTGAGAAATACCTCTTGAATTCACTCCGCTGAATACCACCGGCGCATTTGCAAAGAGACTTTCTCTGTTCTCCAAAACATATTCCAAAGCTTTATCGTCCGTCGTGATCAATAAATCGATGTTTTTGTCCTGATACTTATAATGAAAATAATTATTTAAATATTCTATATTACGGGTTGTCGGATAGTTCTTCCAGTCCATGTACTCAACATATACGGAAATCCGATCTTGATTCTTGAAGGTTTCTATAATGCCGCAGACCTGATCGTCGGTCCATGTCAGGCCTTGGTGGTAGGAATTTACAATAAGAATGTTTCTGGTCCCTGCAATATCCTCTGCATGAACCGGACCTTGTACATAGCTTAAGAAAATCATAGTAAAAACTAAAAGGATCAACCCAGTTTTTATATGCCTTTTAAACATTTTTAACCCCCGTAAGCTTGTACTGAGCATTGAATGAACAGCCATTCATTAAATTACAAGTTATTCCAGTCTAAATTTTTTAAAATATTATTTCATTATTCCATGTAAAACCAGTCTTTTTAAATTTTCCTTCATATGTTCATAATCTACGCTTTTATATTGTGCCAATATATTATAAGACGAATTTCTTAAAAAATTTATAATCAGAGGAGACATTACTTCAATATCAATATCCTCTCTGATTTTGCCGTTCTCCTTTTCCTGCTTCAAAATTTTGTAAAAACTCTTATACACTTCTCCCATAACCGATTTTGATTTCTGGTTTTTTAACGATGACACGGTTATAAGCTCCCGGTAAAGCACATTTGCCGTTTCGGGCTCCTCCCGGAAGCAGTCATAATTAAATTTTATAAAACTTTCTATCACAATATCAATAGGTGTATTTTTGATATACAGCCTATTGACAAAATCCGCTCTTCTTTGATGCTCTACCAAAAAGATATAATCCAGAATGTCTTCCTTGCTGCTAAAATATAAGTAGACCGTTCCAGCGGCTATCCCGGCTTCTTCGGCAATATCTTTCACCTTTGCACGATAAAACCCTTCCCGGGCGATGACTTTAATGGCATGGTTCCTGATAGATTCCTTTTTATTCATATTAATACCCGCTGATAAGCCTTTCAAACATATTTTTTATTATAATAAAAGAATAATATTTTTTAAGGCGGAGAATAGCCTCCGCCTTAAAGCAAAATAGAAATGATTGATCTTTCTTTGAATTCATTCTATATATTTTTACTGTATATTACAAGGCATTTTTACAGTTTTAAACCTGTTCATTTGTGTGGCGGTTAAATATTTTACAGGACCTTCACAATGTCGTAAACAGAGCTTAAAACAAGCCAGTTTTGCGGGAAATATTGCATAATTGTCCAATAGCTTACACCGCCGATCCTGAATTCATTGGCCAGGGTAAGCTTCGCTAAAATGCTTCTTGCATCCTCAAACCATAC
>DOHN01000144.1:17101-17295 GCA_003535195.1 Ruminiclostridium sp. | reverse complement strand
CTTCTTGCATCCTCAAACCATACTTCATGCTGTGTTCCATTCTCATCGTAATACCTAAAAAACGGAGCTTGTGCAATGGGATCATATTGAATGGCAGCACCTTCCCGCCAGGCCAGATTCACGGCGCCAACATTGCTGATGGTCTGAGCAGCCGTCCCCTGTTGGAATGGGAGCGTCCAGTTGTAGCCGTAATT
>DOHN01000144.1:11151-16849 GCA_003535195.1 Ruminiclostridium sp. | reverse complement strand
GGTCATTAAAATGACATGGTCTGCCAACGCCCCGTGAACGGGGTAATCATGCGCTTCGTAAAGCTGGCCCTGCTGTGTCGCCGAAGTTTTAGGCGCAAGGGCTGTAGTAACGGTGAAACCAAGGGGTCGGAGCCTGGAAACTACCTTTCTCAGAAAGTTATTGTATTGTTCCCTGTCACGCGGATAAATATATTCGAAGTCTATACCCAGTCCATAATAGTTTTTTTGTTGCATGATCCGGATGACATTATTCAGAAGGGTGTCCTGAAGCGTTTCATTATTGAGGATGGTACTGACCAGATCGCTGTCGAAGCCCCCATCCTCACCGATATTAGTAATAATCATCAGCGGAGCAACCCTTGCGCTCCTGGCCGCCTGTATCAATTCCGTATCATCGATATCATCAAGACTTCCGTCTGCGTTAACCTGATAGCTGAATATACTCAGATAAGTCAAATAAGGCAATGTTTTTCTGAGGGTTTCCCTGTTGATATTCGGAAAGGCATAGCCGTTTACCTGAATGGGGCCAAATTTAATAGTTCTTGGCGGAATAGTAATGGTCTGCCCTACGCTTAGGTTCGAAGGATTGGTTATTTGAGGGTTTGCACGCAGAATATCACTAACCCTTACCTGATATTCCATAGCTATAAGATAAAGGGATTCCCCTCTCTGAACCACATGCTGACGGCTGCCCTCCAGAATAACAATGGTCTGTCCGGCCACAAGCTGATCGGGGTTTTGAAGCTCATTGTCGGAAACAATTTTCTGCCAGGATACTCCATATTGCCGAGCGATGGAATAAATACTTTCCCCGGGTTTAACCACATGGATATACATGATATCACACTCCAAACGATTTCATATGAAAGTCCGATAATATTGCCGAGTTATTCATAAAGGAATGTTATTCTAATTTAACATATGCAGCTTTGCCGGTTTATGTTTGTCAGAGAGGCTTATATTTCAAATTTGGTTAAATGAGTAGCACTATAAAGCAATATAGTATTAAAGTATTTTTTCAAAATTTATAGATTTTTGCACCTCTTTAGTGTAAACTAATTTATCAAAGGAGCGTGTATGAAATGGAAATAAAAATAAGCTTAACAAAAACCCCAAAAGCCAAACCGGCCGCAGAAGATTTGAAATTCGGAAATATCTTTTCAGACCACATGTTTATTATGGATTACACTGAAGGAGCTGGCTGGCATGATGCCAGAATAGTCCCATACAGTTCGATAAATTATGAACCGGCCATCATGGTATTTCATTATGGCCAGGCCATTTTTGAAGGCCTTAAGGCATATAAAAAAGCCGGCGGCGAAGTTGTTCTTTTCAGACCGGATCAGAATATGAAGCGTCTCAACAATTCCTGCGACACCCTTTGCATTCCCAAGATTGATGAGGATTTTGCAGTAGAGGCTTTAAAGAAACTGGTCGCCATTGATAAGGACTGGGTTCCCGAGGCTCCTGATACATCTCTTTATATCCGTCCTTTTATCATTGCAACTGAGCCCCATGTCGGAGTTCATCCGTCAAACAGCTATCAGTTCATCATCATTACCGGACCTGTGGGCGCCTATTATAAGGAGGGCCTCAACCCGGTAAAAATCTATGTAGAAGACCATTATGTCCGCGCTGTTGTGGGCGGCCTGGGAGAAGCCAAGGCAAGCGCCAATTACGCTGCCAGCCTGAAGGCACAGATGGTGGCCGCCAAAAAGGGTTATACTCAGGTTCTTTGGCTGGATGGCGTGGAAAGAAAATATATTGAGGAAGTCGGCACCATGAACGTCTTCTTTGTGATCGGCGACGAGGTCGTTACACCCATGCTTACCGGCAGTATTCTGCCCGGAATCACCAGAAAATCCTGTCTTGAGCTTCTGCGCTCCTGGGGCTTAAAGGTTTCAGAGAGAAAAGTTTCAATCCAGGAAATCTATGATGCCCATGCCAACGGTCAATTAAAAGAGGCCTTCGGGACGGGAACCGCAGCAGTGATCTCCCCTATCGGCGAGCTTTGCTGGGGCGGCAACAAAATAAAATTAAGCGGCGGCAAAATCGGTCAGCTTTCTCAGAAGCTTTACGACGAGCTGACCGGCATCCAGTACGGCAAAAAGCCGGATCCGTTTAACTGGGTCTGGCCGGTATAAATTTTAAGGCATTTATCTGCCAGTCTTATTGATGAATGTGACACTGATATAAAAGCTTTGGGACTGAATCGGGCAATGCCCCGGTTCAGTCTTTTTAAACTTTAAAACTAAAAAGATCGCTTACCTCATGGAAAACAGTCTGATCAAATACAAACAGGGCATGTTTTTTAAAAAAAACTCAAAAAGGGCTTGAAATCGTCTTTCAATCATATTATAATAGACTTCGTCGTTGCGGATTGGTGTAATGGTAGCACGACTGACTCTGGCTCAGTTTGTTAGGGTTCAAATCCTTAATCCGCAGCCAAATCACATTACAGCGCCGGTAGTCAGAGAACCGGCGCTTTTGTATGCGCCAAAAATGGTTCCGTCTTAAAAAAGCTCCTTTGTTTAAGCACAAAGAAGCTTTTTAATAGGTTTATTAAGGATTTCCAGCATTCACCTTAAGATTCAGCCGATTTATGGAACCGCTGCTGTGGGCATGGCATATGGCAATGGCTAACGCGTCGGCCGCATCATCGGGTTTTGGTATTTTTTCAAGATGCAAAAGAAGCTTTACCATTTGCTGGACCTGCTCCTTTTTAGCCCGTCCATATCCCACTACCGCCTGCTTTACCTGCAGCGGAGTATATTCATATACATTGATGCCGGCTTTGGCAGCCGCCAGAAGGGCAACTCCGCGCCCATGCCCCACCTTGATGGCAGTTTTGACATTGGTATTAAAAAATAATTCCTCAACCGCCATGGCGTCAGGCTTATACCTTCCAATCAGGTCATCCAGCCCTTCGCTTATGGCCAATAAGCGGCCCGATAGCGCCAGGCCGGCTTCCGTGGATATGACACCGACATCCAATACGCGAAACTTGTTGCCGGCGTATTCAACGATTCCATAACCGGTAATGGCAAAGCCCGGGTCCACTCCCAAAATAATCATTTGTACTTCTCTCCATTCTCCTATAAGCAGAATTGATTTATCCAACTTTGATTCGCGCCACTCCGCAATCCTGCTCCGCTGACGCACTGAAACATCACTCTGACGCGCCGGAACTAAATTACGAATTGAACCCATCAATACACTTCTTGCGCTAATCATCAAACAATATATGATAAAAAATCCTGGAATTTTATTTTTTATGCCAATACAAAGTATTGAATAAATATACATGGTATTGTATAATTATTAGCAACAAAGCTTATACCTAATTTTAACACAGATTGGAGAGATTTTTAATGAGCAAGGAAAAAATAGTACTCGCCTATTCGGGTGGTCTTGATACTTCCATCATTATTCCATGGCTGAAAGAGAACTATGACGCCGAGGTTATCGCTGTTGCCGCCGATGTGGGCCAGGCCGAGGAATTGGATCATCTCAATGAAAAGGCAATCCAAACCGGCGCCAGTAAAATATTCATAGAAGATCTTACCGAAGAATTCATCACCGATTTTATTTATCCCACCATTAAGGCAGGCGCTGTCTATGAAGGCAAATACCTTCTGGGCACTTCCTTTGCAAGGCCTATCATTGCAAAGAGACTGGTGGAAATTGCCGAAAGAGAAGGCGCTTCTGCTATTTGCCACGGCGCTACGGGGAAAGGAAACGATCAGGTAAGGTTTGAACTGACCATAAAGGCTCTTGCCCCCCACCTTAAAATCATTGCTCCCTGGAGAATCTGGGATATCCGTTCACGGGATGAAGAAATTGATTACGCTGTAGCAAGAAACATTCCCATTCCGGTAAGTAAGAGCAGCAATTACAGCCGTGACAGGAATATATGGCATTTGAGCCACGAGGGTTCTGAGCTTGAAAGTCCTGCCAACGAGCCTCTTTATGACCGGCTGCTCCAGCTTTCGGTTACGCCCGAAAAGGCGCCGGATAAGCCTCTTTATGTGGAAATTGAGTTTGAAAAAGGTATTCCTGTCAAAGTCAACGGTGAGAAGCTTCCTCCCATAGAGCTCTTGCAAGCCCTTAACAAAATGGGCGGAGAAAACGGCATCGGCATCATTGATATTGTAGAAAACCGTTTGGTGGGCATGAAATCCCGCGGCGTCTATGAAACTCCGGGCGGGACCATCCTTTATGCCGCACATCAGGAACTTGAAAACATCACGCTGGACCGTGACGCCTCCCACTATAAAGCATTGGTTGCTCAGCGTTTTGCAGAGCTTGTTTACTTCGGTCAATGGTATACTCCCCTTCGTGAGGCTCTTTCTGCTTTTGTGGATTCCACCCAGAAATATGTTTCAGGCAAGGTAAAATTGAAACTTTACAAAGGGAATATTATTCCCGCAGGTGTTGAATCTCCTTATTCCCTGTTCAGTGAAGAGCTTTGCACCTTTGGCGAGGACGATGTTTATAACCAGAAGGATGCGGAGGGCTTTATCAATCTCTTTGGCCTGCCGCTGAAAGTCCAGGCCAACATGAAAAAATTTAATCATATCAAAGACTGATTCCTATACTCTTCCTTTTGTATTTATACGAATCCTCAGGCCGGGCCCGGGGATTCGTAACAGGATCGGGAATCTTACATGGCTGGCTTTTAAAATGAGGCCGGCCGCGTACTTAAATGGATAGAATCGAGGATTTTTATGAAGCTTTGGGGCGGACGATTTTCAAAAAACACCGATCAATTAATGGATGATTTTAATTCGTCAATACATTTTGACAGCAGGATGTATAGACAGGATATCCTCGGGAGCGCGGCACATGTCAGAATGCTGGGTCAATGCGGCATTATTCCAAAGAACGACGCCGGACTCATTCGAAAAACACTCTTTGAAATTCTGGAGGACATTGAAAACGACAAGGTGAAATTTGAAGTTTCGGCCGAGGACATTCATATGAATATTGAAACCATCCTCATCTCTCGCATCGGAGATGTGGGCAAGCGGCTTCATACCGGCAGGAGCCGGAATGACCAGGTTGCATTGGATATCAGAATGTATTTAAGGGATGAATGCCGGGAAATCCAGGATATGCTGAAAACGCTTCTGGAAGTCCTCATCCGTATCTCAGAAAATCATCTCGATACCATCATGCCGGGCTACACCCACATGCAAAGAGCGCAGCCCATTACACTGGCACACCATGCAATGGCTTATTTTCAAATGTTCCGAAGAGATATCGAAAGGCTTCTCGACTGCTATAAGAGGCTGAACATCATGCCGCTTGGTTCAGGAGCGCTGGCCGGAACCACCTATGCCCTGGACAGAAAAATGGTAGCTGAGGAATTAGGCTTTGCCGGCATCACCGAAAACAGCTTGGATGGCGTCAGCGACAGGGACTTTGTCATTGAACTTGCCTCCTGCCTTTCCCTCATCATGATGCATCTCTCCCGTTTCAGTGAAGAAATCATTTTATGGTGCTCCCATGAATTTTCATTTATTGAGCTGGACGATGCTTACAGCACCGGCTCCTCCATTATGCCGCAAAAAAAGAACCCTGATGTGGCCGAGCTGGTACGCGGTAAAACCGGCCGTGTTTACGGAAGCCTGACGGCTCTCCTGACCATGATGAAAGGCCTGCCTCTGGCTTACAATAAAGACATGCAGGAAGATAA
>DOHN01000144.1:10202-11047 GCA_003535195.1 Ruminiclostridium sp. | reverse complement strand
AATAAAGACATGCAGGAAGATAAGGAAGCCATTTTCAACTCCGTCGATACCGTAAAGCTCTGTCTTCCCATTTTTACAAATATGCTGGACACCATGAAAATAAAGAAAGCGAATCTCTATAATGCTGCGAAGGGCGGTTTTACCAATGCCACCGATATGGCCGATTATTTAGTGAAGAAAGGGATTCCGTTCAGAGATTCCCACGCCATTACAGGGCATATGGTAGCTTACTGCATCGAGAAGAATAAAAGCATTGAAGAGCTGAATCTGGATGAACTGCATACCTTCTCCGATATAATTGAGAAGGATGTCTACGATGCCATCAGTCTGGAAACCTGCGTAAAAGAAAGAAAAGTGGCCGGCGGACCTGCAAGGGAAAGCGTTTTGGCATCGATTGGTTCAGGCAGATTATTTCTGGAGTCTCTTTCCACTCACTAAAGCCCTAAAGCCCAGAAAGGTGATTTTTAGGTATAACCTCCCATAAAAGAAATGAAGCTCTTCAGCCCACCGTCAATGGTGAGTTGAAGAGCTTTTCCCGGATTATACTTCTTTATACATTTGAAGATAATTTAGATTGGCAAAGCCAAGCTTCCGGTATAATTCTATGGCTCTCTCATTGGTTTTATCCGCCTCAAGGCGAATTCTCGCTACCATTCCTTTATATCTTTGTTCAACAAATACAAAAAACTCATGTCCCAAGCCTTTTCTTCGATATTCAGGCAAAATATAAACTTCTTCTATCCATAGTACAAGGCCGCCTGCCTCATTGGAATATGTTTGAGAGAGCAAGGCATAACCTGCAATTTGACCGCCATACTCAAAAATATAGCCTTCCGCATAGGGGC
>DOHN01000144.1:727-10092 GCA_003535195.1 Ruminiclostridium sp. | reverse complement strand
TAGCCTTCCGCATAGGGGCTTCCGGTCGTAAGCAAGCCAAAGGTTTTATAAATATTTTCTTCAGGAATGGTATGTAAAACTGCATCTGAACTGTAAAACTCCTTTGACATGGCTATATACCGGTCCTTGTCTTCTATATTCAATTTTCTTATCATAAATATTTCCCTTCTTATTAACTGCAATGCTGCGGAAAATGCAAGATTCTTTTGTATTCATACTTAGGAACCTTGATCATATTCTTAAAAAACAAAAGCCCCGATTTTAATATCGAGGCTTTTAATAAGGTTTTGCTTTCTTATCCAATGCTTTACCGAAGCTATGCCAGGAATTTCGGATCTTACCCCGCATCTCTTCGTCCAGCGTGCTCTCGACAACACTATTCAATTGTTTTCTCATACTGTAGTACTCCCGAACGTCAAATTCTTCCTTTTCAAGGAGTGCGTCCATTTCAGCAAGCCAATCAATAAGATACTCGATGCCCATATATTCCTTTGAGACCTTCTTCTTTAAATGAGCAATCACCAGCTTGACAGCTTTTTTCTTTACTTGCATATCATCTGCACGCTTTTCTGTATTTTTTGATACCGACATTAATAATGGCCTCCTTTCTGTTATGAAAAAATTTGTGAAGTATAGGGTCATGTAATTTGTTGAAGAAAAAAATTAAATCTCAATCCAGCAAATATTTTTGCCGGATTGGGATCGGCTTGGTCAGCAGATTATTCCAACTGGAATCATTATTATTATTTTACATCATTTCGCAAGTTAAATCAATGTTTCCAAAAGAAGAACTCCACTCATGACGCTAAATCAAGCAATCAAAGATTTCGAACGGGAACTTTGTTTTATTTACAATAATAGCCATGCCTACTCTTTTGCGGACTTGTTATCGTAAGAAATAAATTTTTTCCCGTTGAGTTTCTGTTCATCAATATTTTCAGCTTTGTCCAATGGGACAACAATGGTCTGAGGATCTCCGTCGCTGATAAACATTCTCTCTGCGGTCATTTTTGGCAGCCACCATGTAAGATCCGCATCAACAGCTACTCTTCCCTGGGCCCGAATTCTTCTCACATAAAGGCTGTCATAGTTCATGCTGATGGAGGGAGCAGAAGGAGCGGCGCCAACGGCCATAATACTTTCATGATAGTATTCCATACCGTTATAGTTGCCCTTTTGGAGAATGGGTCGCAGGCTCTCGTCGGAGGGGCGGCTCCCGTAGGGCAGAGCAAGGGAATAAAAGCGAAGTCCCGGAAGAATCTCTTCCGCTTTTTCCTGGTTCTTGCCTAAGCTTTCTAAGACCTTATCTTTGCTGTGGATCTCTGAATAGTCAACATGGCCCCAGGTGTGGCTGCCTAATTCAAAACCCAGATTTTCAAGGAACTCAAACCGTTCCTTCAGCGCACCCTGCCCCTTAAAGGTATTATCTCCAATATCCATATTAATATAAAAAATTCCCTTTAACCCAAAGTCAGGATGTTTTTCATGAAACTCCATCATAACCCCCACGGCTGATTTGGGATTGGCCTTGTATTGCCCGTCCTCTTCTATCAGATTAAACTGTCCTGAGCTTCCGTCATCAAAGGTAAAGACCATGGGCATGGTACCGGCGGGCACAGAAATATTGCAGTCAATAAAATCCTGCATGCTGATAAGCCTGAATCCCTGGTCATAAAGGGTCTGCAATAGGGCCCTGAATTCTTCAAAAGTAGTGGTATATTCTTTATCCGTATTCGGCTCATAAGCTTCAATAAAACGGTGGAACATTATAATAGGTATTTCACCTGCTTCATTGGGCAAAAAATCCTCATAGTCGGTCCTGATCTCAAGGGAGTCTGTTGGCTTTGGTTCTTCGGGAGCCGCCGTTGAAGGTGCGGCAGAGCTTTGGGCAGGCTCGGTCCCTGTTGGTATCGGTGTATAAGAATCTGTGGGAACAGGGTTGTTTTTTTCGTTCTTCCTGTGTAATGCTACAACAACGGCAGCAATTATTAAAATGCTGATCACAAATACAGCTAATAAACTCTTATTCTTTCTTCTCTTCATAGATTTCTTCACCTTTCGTGCTTCGCTCTTATTAGTAGTCTGTCCTTTTCTTCTTTGTATGCTCCTGTCAAAGAGACACTCCTCGATTTAATAATCCAATTTAAAGAAGAACCTTCTGCTCTTCGCCTGAAGATTCTTGCTATGATACAAAAGAATAACCCCACCCATCAACGCAATCGAAGATTGCTGATGGGGCCCGGGAACCTTGTTGTATTCACAATAAAAACCCTGATATTCCTGATAGGATACATATTAAATAGGTAAGGCAACAAAAATGACAAGGGAAATCCAATCCTCTTGCCATGTTTAATTATAGTATAGAAGTGCAGGAAACGCAACCTGTGTAACACAAAAGACATTAAATCACAGGCTCTTATTTTTGCCAAAGCTATAGCTGCCGGGTCTTTTTTTCTTTAAGCGGTCAACAAAACCCGGTGATCCGGTTTTATATTTTCTGGTACTTTTTTGCCGATTGGAGAAAAGCGCTGCCAAAACACCTGTGATCAGGGCTATGAGGGTAAATAAAGCGGTATTTGCAGTCACGGCGACCTTGGCCTGAAGAATACAGCCGATAATATAGGCTATAACAGCATAAATAAAGGCTGCCAAAATTGCTGAGACCATTTTTCTATCCGGGTTCTTTTGTGCGGCCATGCTGCTTCCAATAAATACTCCTAAAATTGTTCCGGCAATTGCCGACGCCATGGTATATTTTTCAGGAAAGTCTGTAAAGCAGATCATAAGAGCTGCAGCCAGCAGAATGATGAATGTGACGATAAGTGATACTGCAACAGATTTTAACAAATCCATAAAATAACTTGTGGAAGCTTTGTTGGTACGATAATTATCAACCACAATCTATTCCCCCGTTATTGTCCAATCTGATTAATCTTATTCACCGAATATAAAACATAGAACTGGTATTGTAACCCATAGAGTCCATTTTGAATAGTATATATTGAGTTTAAAAGGCATGGGAGGTTTCAAAAATGTTCGGATTTAGAGGATGCTTCGGCGGAGATAATTGCGAGATTCTTATGTTCATTATCCTCTTTTTACTCCTGTTCTGTAACGGATGTGGCGATGATAACAAATGCTGCGATTAAGTAGGGTAATCTGAAAGCTTTACCCGAAAGGAGGTGCCGTTTATGAGAGGCAATCGTTGTGATGACAACTGCACAATTTTATTCTTCATCCTTATTTTCCTTTGCTTATTCTGGAATAAAGACGGCTGCTGTGATTAAATTAAAAAGCGGGGGCAGAAAGCTCCCGCATTCTTTTTATTTGGTGAGAACTTTTTACTGCGGAGAATCTGAGGACAGCATGCGAAGCTGCCTGAAATAGCTCCTTGCATACATGATGCCGGACAGTAAGGCCATCGCCACGCATATTAAAAACAGTGCATCGGTGAGAATTCTTGGCGCCTCCATAAAAATCAGCATAATAGATACAAATAAAAGGACGGATGTCAGCTTGCCAAACCATTTGCTTGATACGTCCACCTTTTTTTTGTTTTTGATGACATAGAGCCCTGCGATAATTAACAATAAATCTTTAACAAGGACAAACCAGGGTATGACACTATAGATCAACTGCTTTTTTGCAAGCAAGAATAGGGCTGTCAGCTGCATAAGCTTATCAGCAAACGGATCCGCAACCTTGCCAAAAGTCGTTATCAAATTATAACGGCGCGCAATGAAGCCGTCTAAAACATCCGTAAATTCTGCCCCCAAAAAAACAGCCGCTGCTTCAAAGGTTCTTCCGCTATTCAGAAAACCGGCAAAGACAGGAACGGCTACTAATCGCAAGAGAGTCAACATATTGGGTATATTCTTGAAAAAACCGTTCATAATCTGCCGTTATCTCCTATAGCGCTATTGTACAAAGGTTTTAAATCTTCATACAGGTGAGTACTGTATTTTGCAATATTAACAGGTTTCAAATCGGTTCCGGTCCAGGC
Organism: Ruminiclostridium sp.; assembly: GCA_003535195.1. Classification (GTDB taxonomy): domain Bacteria; phylum Bacillota; class Clostridia; order DSM-8532; family DSM-8532; genus DTU059. Next base: position 6,089 of record DOHN01000144.1, on the reverse strand, counting down.
ATGCTCCGTAGTGCCCCTGGCGCAAAGAACATTCCGTTCTTCGGCATATACCTCATATTCTAAAATCAAGCGCACCTTGGTACCCCTTAAAAGCTTTGTTTTTACCACAATATTTTCCCCATAATGAGCAGGCGTTTTAAATTCGCAGTTCATCCTTATCAGAGGCAGCAGTAAGCCCTGCTTCTCCAGCTCACCATAGGAAATGCCAAAATGTTTTATAAAATCCGTCCTGCCGCACTCAAACCAAATAGGATAAACAGAATGGTGAACGATGCCCATTTGGTCTGTTTCTGCGTATCGGACAGGGAAACGTGTTTCAACAGTCACTTTCGGTATCACCTCATAGGGCGAGTATCTTGCATAGCTTTACAAGTTCCTCGTCAATGGATTTTTTCATATCTAAACCTTCCAGCATATCCATATCTGTTAGTTTCCCATTTTTAGAAATAACAATACGGTTTTGTTTCCCCTGCAGCAATATTTCCACTGCATAAGCACCCATACGGCTCCCCATTACCCGGTCGGTAATGGTGGGGGTTCCTCCCCGCTGAATATGGCCTAATATAGTGGCCCGTGTATTAATCTCAGTTTTTTCTTCAATATATTTGGCGATTTCAACGGCTCCGCCTACGCCCTCGGCCACAATAACCAGATAATGCTTTTTGCCCCGGTTTCGCCCTTCTATAATGGGGAAAATAATATCTTTATCAATATCAAACTCCTTTTCGGGCAGGACAACGGCTTCGGCACCGCCTGCTATACCGCAATTTAAAGCGATCCAGCCGGCACGGCGGCCCATTACCTCCAGCACGCTGCAGCGCTCGTGGGAATAGGAGGTGTCCCGTATTTTATCGATGGCATCAAGAACGGTGTTCATGGCGGTATCATAGCCAATGGTATATTCGGTGCAGGCGATATCATTATCAATGGTACCGGGGATACCGATCACATTAAGGCCTAACCCGCTGATGTCCTTTGCGCCCCGAAAAGAACCGTCTCCTCCGATAACTACCAGAGCGTCTATCTCAAAAACCTTGGCCATGGCCATAGCCTTCTCCAGGCCCGCTTGCGTAGAGAATTCCTGAGAACGTGCCGTTTGGAGAATGGTGCCCCCTCTTTGGATAATATCCCCTACCGAACGAATTTCCATTTTATCGATATCACCGTGTAAAAGGCCTTCATAGCCCTTATGGATTCCCAATACATTTAAACCGTTATAAATACCTGCTCTGACTACTGCTCTAACTGCGGCATTCATACCTGGAGCGTCTCCGCCGCTGGTAAGCACTGCAATTGTTTTAATTTGATCCATGGAGTTCCTCCCAAAAAAATTGAACGAATATTGCTACAAAATACCCGTGTACTTGAACACGGGTAAAAGCTTAAAAACCTTTTTCTATGATGATACTGTGGGCTTCCTCGACTTCCGCCTCCGGAACCGAAACCTCGAAATAATCATCTGCCTTCTCTTTTCTACTAACAGGGTTAATCCTGACCAGAATGCCACCCTCTTCAAGAATGGACTTAAGTTTTTCTGCCATATCCTTATTCTGAGCCATGTAAACGACAGTCCACATATTACAAATGCCCTCCCTGTCTTTTCCCGGACCTCATCATACCAACTGCAGTATACGAATATTGCCGCGGACCCCGGTGGCTGATTTGTTCGGTTTATTGAGCAATCAGTAAATAATATTGCCAAGAATTATAATAAAAAGAATTTCTTTCATGAAGACTCATAAATAATGACTACTGTGTCGCTGACTATCCATTATAAAGCAGGCATTTACCCTATCAGATTCAATCTTTTCCAATGTATCACCTCAGAAAACATATTATATTATTTTTAAATAAAGTGCAAGTAAAACTATTTTCATGTTAAAAGTCCTAAACTTAAACCTTCACCCGTTCGAAACCTAATAAATCAGACAGTTCCTGCAGCAGAAGCCGGCAAATTTGTGTGTTCAGCTTCATGCTGGGCTTATTTGTCTGATCAATGTAAACATAGGCCCGGTCACGGCCCTCAAAATACTTAAGCAGAGCCAGAACCGCCTTTCGCTTTATATCAGAAATATTTTCATCAAATAATATTTTTATAATATGCTCTTCCGCTGCCATATTATTTAATGGACGGCTTAAGCTGTAATCATCATTGCCGCTTTCGCCGGGAAGTATTTCATGGGAAGAAAAATTTTGTTCCTCTTCATTGACATAATTATTTCCCAAAAAATTATCCGGGAACGGATTATTTTTTTCCGGCGTCAGATCATTTTCCGGTGCATTCCGGCCCTGAAGATTCCGGATTTTATTGGCGAGAATCTTGGGCTGCTCTTCCTCTTTAATAGAAATATTGCCTTCCACGATGACCTGATTGTCATTGAAAAGAATAGGGGCAAATTTTTCATAAATTTTGGGGAAGACGACCACCTCTATCTGTCCGTAAAGATCTTCCACTGTAACAAAAGCCATCATACGATTATTCTTGGTACTGATGTTTTTGATGTCGGCAATGATTCCTGCAATTTTAACAAACTGGCCGTCTGTAAAACTATTTATATTGGTCTGGTCTTCATCGGATATTTCAAAATCATAGGAGAAAGCAGTCACCTGATCCTTAATGACCTCCGCATAGGCATCAAGAGGATGGCCTGAAATGTACAGCCCCAGCATCTCCTTTTCCATGGCCAAAAGCAGCCGTGAATCATATTCCGGTATTTCAGGCCACTCGCTTGTGAAAGTGTCTTCCTCCTGCCCTTCCGCCACATCAAAAAGAGACAATTGCCCGCTTATAAGGGTTTTGCGCTTTTGTGAAACCCGTTCCAGGATTTTTTCGTAATTTGCTATAAGCTTGGAGCGATAAATACCAAAAACATCAAAAGCACCGCATTTGATAAGACTTTCAACTGTTCTCTTATTGAGCTCCTTACCTTCCATGCGCTCGCAAAAATCAATGAAGCTCTTAAAAGGACCGTTATTGTTCCGCTCATGGATGATGTTCTGAACGACCGATTCTCCCACATGCTTCACGGCAGCCAGTCCGAAGCGTATGGCTCCGTTTTTGACAGAAAAAGAGCTTTCACTTTCATTGACATCGGGGGCCAATACCTGAATCCCCATTTTGCGGCATTCCAGCACATATTGGCTGACCTTTCCCAGGCTGCCCATAAAGCTGTTTAAGAGGGCCGCCATAAACTCGACGGGATAATGATATTTCAGCCAAGCGGTCTGAAAACCCACATAGGCATAGGCTGCGGCGTGGGATTTATTAAATGCATAGCTGGCAAAATCCATCATTTCATCAAATATAATATTGGCTGCAGCCTCCGATACACCGTTTCGGATAGCCCCGGGAATGACGGCATTCCCCTCCTCATCAGTTTTCCCATAAATAAAATTCTGCCGCTCGGCATCCATAATGTCTTTTTTCTTCTTGGACATGGCCCTTCGGACCAGATCGCTCCGGCCCAGAGAAAAGCCGGCCAAATCCCTGAAAATCTGCATGACCTGCTCCTGGTAGACCATGCAGCCATAGGTGACATGCAATATGGGCTCCAGGAGCGGCGTCAGATATCCTATCTCGGACGGATTATGCTTATTTTTTATATAGCGGGGAATCTGGTCCATAGGCCCCGGACGATAAAGAGAAATACCGGCGATAATATCCTCCAGGCAATGTGGCTGAAGATCCTTCATAAAAGAGGTCATGCCCTGGCTCTCAAGCTGGAACACACCGGCCGTATCGCCTTTTCCGATCATTTCATAGACAGGGGCGTCTTCATAATCGATATGGTCAATATCAATCTCTACACCATGATCTTTATCAATGAGCTCCACGGCATCCTGAATGACAGTAATGGTCCGCAGGCCCAAGAAATCCATTTTGAGCAATCCCAGCTCCTCCAGGGTGGTCATGGGAAATTGAGTGGAGATCAGCTCCTCATTTCGATACAGCGGTACAAATTCTGTAATGGGCTCACTGGAAATGACAACGCCGGCAGCGTGGGTGGAAGCATGGCGGGGCATCCCCTCCAGGGATCTGGCCGTATCTAAAAGCTCGTGAATTTTCGGCTCTTCGTCATAAAGCTTCTTAAGCTCCGGATTCATGCCAATGGCATCTTCAATGAAAATGTGCTTTCCAGGCACCATTGGAATCATTTTGGCGACCTTATCCACCTCATTATAGGGTACGGCCAGCGCTCTTCCCACATCCCTGACAGCGGCCCTGGCAGCCATTGTTCCAAAGGTAATGATCTGGGCTACCCGGTCTTCGCCATATCTCCTCACCACATAATCAATGACCTCCTGCCTTCTGACATAGCAGAAATCGATATCGATATCAGGCATGGAAACACGTTCAGGATTTAAGAAACGCTCAAAAAGAAGATTGTATTTGACCGGGTCCACCCTGGTGATGCCAAGGCAATAAGCCACCATGCTGCCTGCGGCCGAGCCCCTTCCGGGCCCCACCATAATGCCGCTGTCCCGGGCATATTTTATAAAATCCCATACAATGAGGAAGTAATCCACATAACCCATTTGATCGATTACACCTATTTCATAATCAAGTCTTTTTTGAATTTCGGCCGTTATGTCCTTGTATCTTTCTGTCAAACCTTTCTGGCATATTTCTCTGAAATATTCTGACTTTGTATAGTTTTTAGGAACCTTAAATTCAGGAAGGTGTACAGTGTTAAAATCCAACTCCACATTGCACCTTTCTGCAATTTCAGCAGTGTTATTCAAAGCCTCCTCAGGAAAAAGCTCTGCCATTTCCTCATAGGATTTTAAATAAAATTCATCTGTTGGGAACTTCATCCTGTCCTCATCCATTACGGTTTTCTGCATCTGTTTACATAAAAGCACATCATGAAAGTATGCATCTTCCTTGTTTATATAATGAACATCATTTGTGGCAACCAGCCCTAAGCCTGTTTCCCGACTAATTTTAACAAGCGCTTTATTTACACGCTTCTGCTCCTCCATTCCATGGTCCTGCATTTCNNAAATCCCATACAATGAGGAAGTAGTCTACATAGCCCATTTGGCGAATAACAGAAAGCTCATATTCAAGCCGTTCAAAAAGAGCTTCATTTTGCCCGTATTGCTCACGGAAACCAGTGACGCACTGATCCCTCAGATACTCAAAGGGATCCCTTCCTTTCGGAACATCAAACTTGGGCAGATGGAGCTCACCGAATTGAATCTCTACATTGCATCGCTCCGAAACCCGGACGGTATTCATCAAAGCCTCCGGATAAGCCTTAAAATGCTCCCACATCTCATCCATGCTTTTTAAAAAAAACTCATCGGTCTCAAACCGCATATGATCCGGGTCTTCCATGGTCTTTCCGGTTTGGATGCA
>DOHN01000144.1:0-614 GCA_003535195.1 Ruminiclostridium sp. | reverse complement strand
ATGGTCTTTCCGGTTTGGATGCACATCAGGATTTCCTGGCTTTTGGCATCGCTGCGATTAATATAATGGACGTCATTGGTAGCAATGAGCGGTATGCCCGTTTTTTGCGACAGCTCTATAAGCGCTGCATTAACCTCTTTTTGCTCGGCCAGATTATTGTATTGGAGCTCTAAATAAAAATTTCCTTCCCCCATTATTTCATTCATTCGCAAGGCCAGCTCAGTTGCTCCCTCAAAATCCCTGTTTATGAGCTTTTGCGGGATGTCCCCCCCCAGGCAGGCGCTTAAAGCGATAAGGCCCTCATGGTATTGCTCAAGCAGTGAATAATCAATGCGGGGTTTATAATAGAATCCCTCGGTAAAGCCAAGAGATACCAGCTTCATGAGATTCCGGTATCCGGCATTATCCTTGGCCAGGAGGATCAAATGTCCCTGGCTTGAGTCCTGACGGGGATCCTTATCCTTAAAGGTTCGGGGCGCAGTATAAACTTCACAGCCCAAAATGGGCTTAATGCCTTCCTTTTTACAGGCTTTGTAAAAGTCGATAACACCATACATTACGCCATGGTCGGTAATAGCCAAGCTATGCATGCCCAGCTCTTTGGCCCTTTGTAT
>DOHN01000051.1:358-2699 GCA_003535195.1 Ruminiclostridium sp. | reverse complement strand
ATTTGCGCAAATCATGCAGAATGTAGTAAAATAACATAAAACCAATTTAGTTGTAGAAAGTAGAAGAGGATGAGATTGGAATGAGCAAACCGGCTTTAGTGATAATGGCAGCGGGTATGGGCAGCAGATACGGAGGCCTGAAGCAGATTGACCCCATTGATGCCCAGGGCCACATGATTATAGATTTTTCTGTTTATGATGCCATCCGGGCAGGCTTTGAAAAGATTATATTTGTGATTAAGGAAGAAAATCAGGCTGATTTCAGTGAAAGAATCGGCAACAACATCAGGGATTTTGCGGAAGTGGAATATGTCTACCAGGATATTCATAATCTGCCGGAAGGCTATGAGGTCCCCGAAGGGAGAGTGAAGCCCTGGGGTACGGGCCATGCGGTACTCAGCTGTCTTGGCCGGCTGGATGGGCCTTTTGCTGTGATTAACGCGGATGATTACTATGGGAAAAACGCCTTTTCCATGATTTATGACTATCTCTCAAGCGCTCAGGATGATGAAAAATATCGCTATGCAATGGTTGGCTATGTGCTGGGCAATACCCTCACCGAAAACGGTTATGTTGCCAGAGGCATCTGCACTACCGGCGGAGATGATTTTCTTTTGGGCATTAAAGAAAGAACCCGGATTGAAAAGAAAAACGGCGGAGCGGCATATACCGAGGATGACGGAAAAACCTGGACCCCCATTTCAGAGGAGAGTCTTGTCTCCATGAATATGTGGGGCTTCACGAACCATATTTTAACAGAGCTCAAGGACAGATTTAAGCAGTTTCTGGACAGAAACCTGCCGGTAAATCCCTTAAAATGCGAATATTTTCTTCCGAATGTAGTGGGGGAGCTGCTGAAGGAGGATAAGGCCGCCGTCAAGGTGTTAAAGACCATGGATAAATGGTACGGCGTTACCTATAAAGAGGATAAACAAAGGGTCGTTTCAGCCATCGGGCGCATGAAGCGGGACGGCCTTTATCCGGAAAAGCTTTGGAGCAAAATCTAAAAAGAAACAGTGATTGATAGGGAAAAGATCGATAGATATTACTGGGAGGAAGAATCATGGCTATATTGGTAACCGGCGGAGCAGGGTATATAGGAAGCCACACCTGCGTGGAGCTTTTAGACGGGGGCTATGAGGTCATTGTCATAGATAACCTTTCCAACGCCAGTATCAAGTCTCTTGAAAGGGTCAGGGAAATAACGGGAAGGGATCTATCTTTTTATCAGGCCGATCTACTGGACAGATGCGCATTGGAAGCCATTTTTGAAAAGGAAAAAATAGATTCCGTCATACATTTTGCAGGGCTCAAAGCGGTGGGAGAATCCGTGTCCAAGCCTCTGGAGTATTACTGGAATAATATCGCGGGCACGCTGATATTATGTGATGTTATGAGGAAGCATGGGGTTCAGGATATGGTTTTCAGTTCCTCCGCCACCGTTTATGGAAACCCGGCTACTGTACCCATCAGGGAAGATTTTCCCCTGTCGGCCACAAACCCCTACGGACGGACCAAACTGATGATCGAGCAAATCCTCCGGGATTTATACGAGAGTGATCAGCATTGGAATATCATACTTCTCCGGTATTTTAACCCCATCGGCGCCCATAAGAGCGGGAAAATAGGTGAAAACCCGTCGGGTATTCCCAACAATCTGGTGCCCTATATCACCCAGGTGGCAGTTGGCCGGCTGGAATGTCTGAATGTTTTTGGAAATGATTATGATACCCCCGACGGGACCGGTGTACGTGACTATATCCATGTAGTGGACCTGGCTCTGGGACATGTAAAAGCGATAGAAAAGCTGAAGGAAAAACCGGGTGTTCTTGCTTATAATCTTGGCACAGGTACAGGATACAGCGTCCTGGATCTGGTTGGAAGCTTTGAGAAGGTTTGCGGCAAGCCCATAAAATATGCGATAAGGGGCAGAAGGCCGGGAGATATCGCCACTTGCTATGCAGATCCTTCCAAGGCCGAAAAAGAGCTGGGCTGGACGGCAGCACGGGAACTTCATGAAATGTGTGAAGATTCCTGGAGATGGCAGAAAAATAACCCCAACGGCTATGAAGACTAGTTTTCAGGGTTCGGCCAGTGCTCTGCAGGAATTTCGGATTACAAGCTTAGGCGTCAATATCTTATGGGAATAACCGATATCGGGCTGCTTGATCTGGTCGATGAGCATTTCCACAGCACTCTTTGCCATCAGCTTGTAAGGCTGTTCAATGGTGGAGAGCATGATCTTCGGAAGCCCTGTATAGGGGATATTGTCAAATCCGAGAAGAGAAAGATCCTCCGGAATGCGGATCCCGTATTCCTCGGCCGCTTGGAGGAGCCCCAG
>DOHN01000051.1:0-154 GCA_003535195.1 Ruminiclostridium sp. | reverse complement strand
AGTTCCTTTGCCATTGCATAGCCATGCCGGATAGCGTCGGTGGGGTAAGGGCTGTCAAAAAAATAAGGCGCAAGATCGTATTTCTTGCAGACAGAAGCGTATCCCTCGGCACGGAGCCGATGAGCGATACGCTTTTGACGTCTTCCGAAATATA
>DOHN01000096.1:24789-26776 GCA_003535195.1 Ruminiclostridium sp. | reverse complement strand
TAAGATAAACCATTCATTTCGCAAGGTCCATTCATAACGCTCTTAGAGCTGGAAAAGGAGTCCTGTTCGCTGGTTGGCGCACCAATTGCATAGACATCTGCTCCGGTCGGTGACTGTTCGCCAAATGGTAAGGCTGGATAACCTGCTCCGGGTATTTTCAGCAGCGCAATGTCATAAACAGAGTCAATGTGAATGATCTCAGCTGGTAACACAATGCCGGATCTCAGCGTCACGAGGGCTTCATCAGCCTTGAGTACTCCATGCCCCGCAGTCAACACATATCCAAGCAGGATGACGAGCGGCAGAATATATGAATTACGGATCCGAAAGCGCATGTCTATATCCTCCTAAAAGTCGGTTCGGAGATTAAATAGTTATTACCTTATATTTATTAGTCAAAATTCAGTAGATTCTTCAAGGTTGTCCTGTGTATTTAACACGCAAAAGATCCGGAACTTGAGGTTTAGGAATGCGGTAATCAATATTGAGATTTTCATTGTATATTGGTGCCGATCGGATATACCGGAAGCAGTCAAGATGTGGATGCAGGAACGCGACATTTTACGAACACTCGTTTCCGACAGAAGAAGACGGTCTTGTCTGATAATCTATATTACATGGAGGATACAGAGAGGCGAAGAAACATAAGCAGGTGCGACTGCTGTAAATGCAGGGAAAAATCGTTTGTATATTGAAATAATTATACGAAATGTTTCTAATACCACCCGAGTGGCTGCTCCTAGCTCATTGGCATTGGGCGAAAATATGAAGGCCAAAACCGAAATGACGATCAGCTTACAAAATTACATTTTTCCGCGAGCGTGGCTGCATCAATATTGAGCACATGGATTCCAGAGAACATCTTTCGATTCGCAACGGCGGGGCTGTAATCGAAGGCGACTGGAAGTATGAAGTATCAGAAAAAGGCAGATTTACATGGAGCAGAATTTGATATCGTCAATGTACCAGAAAAGGGAGTATCACTAGAGCTTGGGAATAGCGGGGTAGGGATTTTTCGCATGTGTGAAGTAGCGTAGCGAACAACCGGTTAATTACCTCTTGTTAAGTCAGATGGCATAAAGAGAAAAATAAAGAGAAAAAGAAGCTATCAAATGTTAGAGGGATCGCACCTTTGCTGGAGCCGGACATGCCTTTGGCAGAAAAGCGATCAAAGCTGAGGTAATTATGATGTACGGTTGGAGGATTAACCTCTCGAAAGCTATATTGACGCCGCTGATATATGAGCGGATTACAAAAGGCCAGCCCCTTTTGAATGTGATAGTCGATACAATGAAAGGGAGCGAATTATCGTTGGGTACATTGATAAGGATTTCTGAGATTAACATAGAAACTATAAGAAAAGTGACAATACCAATTATATTTTGTTCGTTAGCACCGAGACTCAAAAAGCTTATTAATGATTGTAACTATCAAGAGCTAAGCCTAAATAAAGAATTGGCCAAAGCCCTTGTAGAAAAAGATGTTATTATTAGGTCACGATTTGTTGCTGATGAAGTAATGAAAATCGTATCGCTCATACAAGGCCCGATTCTTCTGACGGATTACGAAATGCTTTTTGACCCACGATACAATATTGATGTGCTCAAGCTTTTTTATGAATTGTCACGCAGAGCAAAAATGGTTATAAAGTGGTGCGGCGCGTTGGACGATAATCGCTTGGTATATGCAACACCGGCTTATAGTGATTTCCATTCATACAACATTCATGACTATGATATAATTTGCGTCATCTGAGGAGGTTTATTTTGATGAAATACGCAGATTTGATAAATTTCAATCCAATCGAAAGCATTATCCAGCTTACGGCGGCTAATGACAAGAAAGAAGCAATAAATCTGGTTAAAAGCTATGTCATGTCCGATGATATGGCTGACAAACTAACCAATAATATGATTTCACAGCTTCGTTTAGATGATGTAGTAGACAATAAAGGTGTTTTATTGGTAGGTAACTATGGTACAGGTAA
>DOHN01000096.1:0-24574 GCA_003535195.1 Ruminiclostridium sp. | reverse complement strand
CGAGTCAGCCAAAGTTATTGCCGGGAAGTTTGAGGTTTTGCGTATTGAAATAGGCGCATCAAAAATGTCTCTCAGGAACATCATCCTGACAAAAGTAAAGCAGGATTTTGCTGAACGTGGGCTCATCTTTGACTTTCCTGATGAAAAAGATATTATCTCGAATAAAGATGTGCTACTGACAATGATGGAGATATTTTCATCCAAATATCCCAACAAAGGATACCTGATAGTGGTGGATGAATTCCTCGACTATCTTAGCGGCCGCAAAGAACAGGAGATTAAGCTCGATCTGGGCTTCATGCGCGAGCTGGGAGAAATTATTAAGACTTCCCGCTTAAGAGCTGTTTTCGGGGTACAGGAAAAACTTTTTGATAACCCCAGCTTTTCCTATGTATCCAATACTTTAAACCGGGTAAAGGACAGGTTTGAGCAAGTTATTATTCGCAAAGAAGATACGGCTTATGTCGTGTCCGAAAGAATACTGAAGAAGACTTCTGAACAGAAGGCGCTGATCCGTGAACACTTGCATAAGTTCTGCAGTCTGTATACCAATATGTCCGAGCGCATGGAGGAATACGTTGACCTGTTTCCTATTCATCCTTCATATATCGAAGTTTTTAACAAGATTTACATTGTTGAGAACCGTCATATACTCAAAAACATTTCAGAGATCATCAGGCGGATACTTGACGATGAAATTACTGATGAATCTCCCGGCATCGTATCCTTTGACAGCTACTGGTTCTTCATCAAGGAAAACCTTGCTCTTAAAACAGATGCCAATATTAAAGAAGTCGTGGAAAAGAGCGGCATGCTTGAGGATATCGTCAACCGTTCATTTCCTAAGCGTCTTTATAAGCCGTTGGCATTACAAATGATTTATGCTTTAAGTGTACATAGGTTGACCACAGGCGACATCAGTATACATGCGGGGCTTACTGCGGAAAACCTCAGGGATGATCTTTGTTTGCATTTAAAAGGAATGCCCGATCAGAGTTCGGATACATTACAGTCTATCATTCAAGCGGTTCTGAAGGACATAATGACCACTGTCAGCGGACAATTTATCGAGCACAATACGGATAACGGCCAATACTATCTGGACTTGAAAAAAGACATCGACTACGATGAAAAAATTACGCAAAGAGCAGCGATCATGGATGATGACAGTCTGAATAGTTATTTTTACGACGTGGTTTATTATTGCTTGGAGTGGGATCAGAAAGAATACGTTGATAATTTCAAAATCTATGAACACCGCTTGAACTGGGTAACCCACAACATTTTCCGCTCGGGCTACCTTTTCTTTGGCACACCTGAATCGCGCCCCACTGCTCAACCGCCGGAGGACTATTATATCTACTTTGTTCCTCCCTATAACAATGAGAGCTATACGGATGACAAGAAGGACGATGAAGTTTTTTTTCTGTTTAAGCCCAACGAAGACTTTAAGAACAATTTGAAGTTGTACGGTGCCGCTCAAATGTTGAAAGAATTGGCTGAGGAAAAAAACAAGCCGGCCTATCAAAACAAAGCGGAAGCCTTCAAGAAAAAGCTGACGAAATACCTTAGCGAAAATAAGAATACTTGCTTTGAAGTAATCTATAAGGGCGAAGAGAAGCAGCTACTGGAAGTGATGAAGGGACAATATAGGAGCGTCAACCCGTTCAAAGAAACCATTGATCTGGTTGCTTCCATCTGTTTAGGTGAATACTTTACGCAAAAGTATCCTGAGATGCCGAAATTCAAAATTCAGATTACGCACCGCAATCGGGCAAATATTATCCGTGCAGGCATTGACAGGTTTGCAGGGCGAAAGAACCAGCAGGCCAACGCTTTGCTTGAAAGTTTTGGTTTGCTTGACGGCGAAAAAATAACCGTTCAAAATTCCAAGTATGCACAATACTTTATTAAAGAGCTGGAAAAGATCCCCGCCAAAGCAGTTATCAACTTTAGTGATATTTACACTGAAGTTCAAAACAAAGATGAATGTTATTTGGACAAGCAGTTCGGAATCTGCTATGCCATGATACCGATTGTCCTGCTTGCGCTGGTTCATACAGGTCATGCAGTTATTGCCTTAAAGAACGGTACTACCCTGACTGCTTCCGATATGGAAACATTGCCCAAGATATTAGCAACTGATATCTATGAGTTTAAGTACATTTCCAAGCCGAAAGACATGCAGCTGGCAGAGCTGGTCAGACTGTATGGATTATTGGAACTGCCTGCCGGTCTTATAAACAATCCTGCCCAGCGGGAGGCTGGGCTTGAGCGGTTGCTGGCCAAAGCCCAGGAGATGGCTACTATTGCGATTAAAGGCAACGGTAAGTTGAACGGGGATTTTGAACTCTGGGGCGAACCGCTCATTGCCGACCATCTTGCTGCGGATTATAAGGCTTCCGCCAAGAGGGTGTTAGATATATTCGGCAATTTCCAGAGCAGGTTCAACACCGTGGCCAAGCTCAATAATTTTAATTACACAATGGAACAGATTGAGCAGCTTGGCAAAGATATTACTTCTTCAAAAACTGTTCTGGAATACGAAAAGTTCAAGAACGACTGCCTTGCCAATATTAATTACATGATGAATTTGGAGCGCTTGGAGCTTGATGCTGCCTTAAGAGCAGAGATTGAAACCGCCAAGGAAAACTTCCGCAAGCTTCGAGACGACATACCGCAGGATATGAGCGGCGAGGCTTCCGCAGTGGATGTAAATGATTTACTTGCAAAAGTCAAGAACCAGTACATTGACATCTACTTTGCAGAACATCAGAAAAAACGGTTAGGTATATCCGATGGTCAGCGCAAGGGTGAACTGGTTAGCTCGGTAAAACTGGCCAATTTGAAACGTTTAAAAACAATAAGTAATATTCTCTCAACATCCAAACTGGACACCATTGAAAAGGACTTGTGCGGACTCAAAGTCTGCTATGAACTTACTTTAGACATGCTGAAAATCAATCATTTCTGCACGAAATGCAACTTCCCGATGGGTGAAGCCGATATTCCGGTAAAAGGCAGGCTGGACGAGATTGAAGACCGGGTTGACAGTCTGCTGGCCGAATGGACAAATACTCTGTTTAATACGGTTACGGACCCAACCCTTGCAGAGCAAAAACAGTATCTAAATCAGGAACAGCGGGATGCCATTGATGCGTTTATTAGAACTAAGACCTTGCCGGAAAAGATTGACCAGTTCTTTATTACTGCCATTGAGGATCTGTTGCAGGGTTTTGAACCTGTTGCCATTGCAGCTGATGAACTAATTGACAAGCTTGGCGCACTTGGACCATGCGATATTGATACTTTCCAGCAAAAACTGAAAGCCCTTCTGGATAATTATGCCAAGGGCAAGGATAAAGAAAAGTTGCGTATTATTGTAAAAAGATAAGGAGAAATCAGCATGAAACTGACGAAAGAAGATATTGATATGGTAAGGCATATTGAGGGCTTCCCCATAGCCAAGGACGAGGATATTATTGCGCCGTCCAATCCTCCCTACTATACGGCATGTCCTAATCCGTTTATTGAAGATTTTATAAAGGAACATGGCCAGCCTTATGATGAGGCAACTGATGATTATCATAGGGAGCCTTTTGCTGCAGATGTGAGTGAGGGGAAGAATGATCCGATATATAATGCCCATAGTTATCATACGAAAGTGCCTCATAAAGCTATTATGCGCTATATTCTTCATTACACAGAGCCGGGTGACATTGTATTTGACGGCTTCTGCGGTACTGGGATGACTGGGGTTGCCGCACAGATGTGTGGGAACCCAAATCCTGAATTTAAGGCCAAAATTGAAGCCGAAATGCCTTATGTCAAATGGGGGGCGCGCAAAGCTATTTTGAACGACCTTTCACCTGCAGCAACCTTTATAGCCTATAATTATAATACACCTGTTGATGTTGCAGTATTCGAAAATGAAGCAAAGCGTATTCTTGCTGAATGTGAAAAAGAATGTGGGTGGATGTATGAATCGCAGCATACGGTTGACGGTAAGCTGCAGTATGGAACAGAAAGAAAGCCGATAATTGGACGCATCAACTACATGGTTTGGAGCGACGTCTTTATCTGCCCCACCTGCTCCAATGAAATAGTGTTTTGGGACGCGGCTGTTGACAAGGAAAAGGGCAAGGTCAATGACGCCTTTTTTTGTCCCTGTTGCCGCAGCAAGCTGACCAAACGCAGCTGTGATCGGGCTAAGGAAACACATTTTGATACACGGCTGAATGAATTTGTCACCATGGCCAAGCGGGTACCGGTTTTAATCAATTACTCGGTGGGTAAGAAGCGGTTTGAAAAAACGCCGGACGAATATGACCTGGCACTGATTGAAAGAATCAACAACATGGAAATACCATATTGGTATCCGACGGATGAATTGCCAAAAGGAGATAAAACACGTGAGCCAATACGCCTGGGAATAACCCATGTGCATCAGATTTATACGAGAAGAAATTTGGCAGTATTGGCAGCACTGATTAATAATTCAAGTAAATCGCAATATCACAACACGCTAAATTATATGCTTTCATCTTACAACCTAGCACATAGTACTTTAATGACACGGATTATCTTTAAGGCAAACAACAATAAGCCAATATTGACGGGCTGTCAATCGGGCACATTATACATAAGCTCATTACCTGTTGAAAAAAATATCATTAGCGGCATAAGAAATATGAAAATTAAGTTGATATATGACGCGCTAAAGCAAATAAAAGATAATTCCTTAGTTACAAATCAATCTACCGGTCAACTAATTAATTTTCCTTGTAACACTGTAGACTATATTTTTACCGATCCTCCGTTTGGTGGCAACTTAAATTATTCTGAACTAAGCTTCCTCTGGGAGGCATGGCTAAAGGTTTTTACCAATCAGAAACACGAGGCGATTATAAGTACCGTTCAAGGAAAGGGCTTGCTGGAATACCAATCGCTGATGACTCAATGCTTCAGCGAGTGTTACCGTGTCCTGAAGGCTGGCCACTGGATGACTGTGGAATTCCATAATTCGCAAAACTCTGTCTGGAACGCAATTCAGGAATCATTGATGCGAGCAGGCTTTATTATCGCAGATGTGCGAACAATTAACAAGCAGCAAGGAAGTTTTAATCAGGTTACGACCACGTCGGCTGTTAAGCAAGACCTTGTAATTTCATCTTATAAACCAAAGGAAAGCTTTAAGCGTGAGTTTATTTCTCGCGCCGGAAGTGAAGAAACCGCATGGAGGGTTGTGAGACACCATCTTGAAAAGCTTCCGGTAGTTGTTATTAAGAACGGAAAAATTGAACTAATAGCAGAACGCCAAGCATTCCTGCTCTATGACCGTATGGTAGCGTATCATATTATGAACGGAATAGCTGTTCCATTAGACGCAACAGACTTTTATAAAGGTTTAGACGAAAAGGTCTTGAAGCGTGATGGAATGTACTTCCTTGCTGATCAAGTCAACGAATATGATACGGCCCGTATTATTAACGATGTGGAGCCGATTCAGTTTGAGCTATTTGTCACCAATGAGAAGTCTGCAATTGCATGGCTCTACCAACAGCTTGAAGCACCGCAGACATACGCCGAACTCCAGCCGAAGTTTATGCAGGAAATAAAGGCTTGGGATAAGTTTGAAGTGAGGCCTGAGCTGGCAGTATTGCTTGAAGAAAACTTCCTGCAGGACGACGAGGGCAGGTGGTATATCCCGGACATTACAAAAGCTCCCGATGTGGCCAAGCTCCGGGAAAAGAAGCTGCTCAAAGAATTTGAAGGCTACTTAGTTACAAAGGGAAAGCTTAAACTATTCCGTACGGAAGCAATCAGAGCAGGCTTTGCAAGACTCTGGGTCGATAAGAATTATGAGCTGATCGTCGAAACAGCGGAGCGCTTGCCGGAAAGTATTATCCAGGAAGATGATAAGCTGCTTATGTATTATGATATTAGCCTGGGAAGGATTTAGTTTTCAATGAAAAGGCATGGTGATAAAATGTGGATGCAGTGAAAATATATTTTTCTGACTTCTTTGATGTAGATGAGGATACTATTGAAGGTTATGGAGCAGTTAATATTTCTTTGATTAACGATCTACCTTTGTTCATCGACCCTTTTTTGTTGTTTAACAGTAGTGACGAACAATTTCAGAAAATACATGAGGAAATAATCAAGTATCTTTTATTTTTGCAGGAACAAGCTTCACCACATCCCAGCTTATCTGAAGGGATGATGAAATCGTGGTATCTTTTTCCCGAAGTAAAACAAACTTGGCTCGGGTTTAGCCTTGACGGTAACGCTGGTCGCGGATTAGGCCCAGGCTTTGCCAGAGATCTCCATTTAGGCCTCAATTCTATTTTTAAAGATTTTGGCAAAGAAACAATACCTAAAAGCCCTCATATGGAAAAACTATGCCTAATTAGCCCTAATGTAGGACGGGATAAAATAAGTGACTTTACCACTAACTTTGCCAAGAAATTCCTGCTTGAGTATACTAAAGATTTTGCAGAGATATATTTAGAGCCGGAACAATGCAAGAACTTTACAGTCCCCAAGGTAGAGTTTAACTACACTACTATGAGTTGGAGTTCAAAGGTATACACGTTGCCATGTTTCAATGATGATTATGTTCTTCTTACACCAAAATCCCTTCTGACTAGGGATGACACGTTCATCAACAGAAGTGATATGATACGAAATATGGAAATGATTGCTCCATCTATTGGAGATGCAGCATTGCGTTTTGAACTGAATAACTATTTTCAATCAGTCCTTTCTAAAAAGAAGAAGAAAATGTCCAAAACTGAAAAGGAACATGCTGCGCTAGAGCTTATTCTGAGGCATCCTGAACTGATCGATTATTATTTAAAGTACAAAGAGGATAATGAACAGGAAGCAACTTCTATCAGTAAACAGAATGTGCAGGAAGTCAAGTTGATATTCAATACTCAACTACAAAAACTTGTATCACTGCTGACTGAGAATACAGCTTTCTACAAAACCGCTCCAAGCTCTTTAGAAGAAGCTAGAAAACGAGTTAAGTATCTTAAAACCGTAATTGAAGACCAAGACGGATATAGGATATTTTATTATAATGGAAAACCAATTAAGCGTGAAAGCGACCTGCAAACAATGTATAGACTTGTATGGTATGCTAGCGAAATGGACGTAAATCGTGAAGTTAATAATGGACGTGGGCCAGTTGATTATAAAGTATCGTTTGGCTCAGAGAATTCTGCCTTAGTTGAGTTTAAGCTTGCTTCAAATTCAAAGTTAAGGCAGAATCTCGCCAAACAAGTTGAAATATATAAACAAGCAAATAACACTGATAAAGCCATTAAAGTAATTATGTATTTCAGCGAAGAAGAATTGAACAGAGTGAATGGGATCCTTAATGAATTAAACTTGCAAAACTGCGAAGAGATTATTTTGATAGATGCCCGCAATGACAATAAACCGTCAGCATCAAATGTGAAATAGTTGGAGGGTATAATGCATAGAGTTGGAGATTACGTTTTTGATAAAACCCAAAATGAGCGTGTGCAGATATTGGAAATCAGCGAAGTATGGGGCTTTGTGTCGTACAAGGTGTATAATGCTTCTACCGGAACAGTTTATAAGTTGTCCGCTGATGACATTTGCACCGACATACCCGAAGAAAATTTAAATGAGAACTATCTTCGGTATGTTGTCATGCTTTCAAAAATCAAAAACGAAACCTCCTCAGGCATCCTGTCAAAGCTGTCAAGCGGCATCATTCCTTTGCCGCACCAGCTGCATGTTCTTAACCGGGCTTTATCAAACAATAATGTGAGATACATATTGGCGGATGAAGTGGGTCTCGGAAAAACTATTGAAGCAGGACTTATTATTAAAGAGCTGAAGACAAGGGGACTTATCAAGCGAATATTGGTTGTCTGCCCTACCGGTCTGGTGACTCAATGGAATCTGGAAATGCAGGACAAGTTTGCCGAGAAGTTCCATGTAATCCTGCCGGAAGATTATGACACCATTCGGAAGATAACTGGAAATGAGGACGTTTACGGGCAGTTTGATCAGGTTATATCACCCATGGATTCTATCAAGCCCTTGGAAAGACGGGTTGGCTGGACGGAAGAAAAAATCGCTGAGTATAATGAGGAACGGATTTACTCCATCATCAACGGCGGCTGGGATTTGGTCGTGATTGATGAAGCCCACAGGGTTGCCGGGAGTTCAGGAGAAGTAGCCAGATACAAGCTTGGCAACCTCCTGGCTGCAGCCAGCCCTTACCTGCTGCTATTAACTGCTACACCCCATAATGGCAAAACAGAGCCGTTTTTGCGGCTGATACGCCTGGTTGATGAAAAGGCTTTCCCCAATATCAATGCCATTGTCAAGGAGCAGGTAGCTCCTTATATTATAAGAACTGAAAAGCGTGAAGCCATAGACAATAACGGCAATAAGATTTTTAAGAAGCGAACTACCAGGGCTATCGAATTGCGCTGGGACGAACGGCATTCTCTGCAGCGTAGGCTGTATGAAATGGTGTCGGATTACGTCTCCAAAAATTATAACAAGGCCATGCGCAACCGCGGCAAAAACATGTGGTTCGTATTCCTACTTATTATGATGCAGCGTCTGGTCACCAGCAGCACAAGCGCCGTCCGGGAAAGTATGGAACGGCGTGTTAGAGTCCTGGCGGAGCAAGCATTCAAGTATCAATCCATGTCTGAAGAAGAATTTGCCGAGATGGAATTGGAAGAAAACATGGAGGATGCCATCGCTGCCATTTCTCTCGACATCAAAGAAGAGATTGCCCAGCTTAATGAGATCATTGCAGTTGCCAAGCAGGCAGAGTTCCAATATCTTGATGTCAAAGTTGAGCCGTTGCTTGTAATTATCGATGATTTGTTCGCAGAGGATCGTCAAAGAAAGCTTATCATTTTTACGGAATTTGTGGCGACCCAAAGCTACCTTGTGAAGCTGCTGAAAGACAGAGGGTATTCAACATCCATTCTTAATGGCAGCATGAGTATTCAGGAACGTAATGCCGTGCTGCAGGAGTTTAAAACTGAGAATGACATCCTTATTTCGACCGATGCCGGTGGTGAGGGCCTTAACCTACAGTTTTCCAACTGTATTATTAACTATGACCTGCCTTGGAATCCGATGAAGATAGAGCAGCGTATCGGCCGCGTTGATCGTATTGGGCAGCAAAGAGATGTGAGGGTTTATAATTTTATTCTGGCAGATACTGTTGAAAACCGCGTAAAAGCTGTGTTGGAAGAAAAGCTTTCCGTTATACTTAAAGAGATTGGTGTCAACAAGTATTCTGATGTGTTGGATAGCGAAGCCGCTGAGCTTAACTTTACGGATGCTTATATGAAATCAATCCGGAATCCTAAAGATATTGAGCTGAGCATTCGTCCAGTTGAGGAGGATTTGAAAAAGCAGGCTCATAACACCATGCGCATAAAAGACCTCATCAAGGAAGAAAAAGACCTTACTTCAATGGTTGGGGTAGGTTCTGTTTTTGATTTTGAAGCTGCTCTGCGGCAGATGGTCGCATACTATGAAAACTATAAGGGCAATCCCTACTTGCCTATCGAGAATTTCAGCATCAATGACCCTATGATTGTTGGCCACCTTAACAAGGAAATCGAGCAAGACTTGGGAGGTCAGCTTTTACGTGTTTCAATAAAAGATTTTCCCAATGAAAAGGGCTACTTTATGCTGTGGCGGATATCACTTACTCCTGACAGCCAGGGGCAGAAGATTATCCCTATTTTCATTAACCGGGATTTTATCCTGCGTCCTGTGGCTGGCAAAAAGATATGGGAGGCTTTTCTTGACAAAGACAGGGTTATTACAGTTTGCGAAGAGGAAAAGATCGATAGAGAAACTCAGAAGAAGCTCGGTACAGCATCACAGGAGTTTGCCTACGATACTTTCTTAATGCTGAAAGCAGAACTGGAAAAAAGAAATGAAGAAACACACCGAAAGTATTTGTATGCTTTGAACCTGCGCATCGAGGCTGCGCAGCGGATAGGGATCGAAAATATCAGGAGGCACAAACTTATGGGTTTAAGCCGGGAAAAGGCAGAGATAGAAGCAAATTACCAGGCGGGCAAGAAATTCTGTCCTGACTTTAGGTCAGTATTGATAGTGCATATGGAGTGAAATCATTGATCGAGAAACGGATGGCAGAGCTTTTTTCAATTCAATATGAAAAACGGTTACTGATATTTGACACCGACCGGTTTTATGCTGCCTTTGATTATACCAGGCTCCTTATTTCTCAAGATTTTGAGGTCATCCGATATGAGGATATTGAAGCATTTCGGCTAAGGTATGAGCAAGAAATAAGGAATTCTGATCATAAATATGCGGTTATTGTTTGTTCCGGCATATATGTGCCGTACGACATAAGGAGACAATTTTTTGAAGTTGAAATTTCTCTCAAGAACATCTTTCCGAAACTGCATGATGATACGGTGCGCCGGTATATTAAAGACATCGACTTGATTAGCTTTGCTTATGGGGAGCTTTATTCGTCCTGTGATACCAGGGAAAAGACTGAAAGATTCATTTCAGATACGGTCTTTTCAAAAGGAAATGTAAAAAACTATTGTGAGCTAACGATAAAAAACCTCTTGCCTTCTGGTGACAAATCCGGTATTACTGCAAATGTCTGGATTGAGATTGCCCGCACAAAGGCCTTGGTTGATTATTACGCTGCAAAAGCAAATACCAAAATCGATACGAGTTTTGTTGACACGGAATTTGAAAAGTTTATATTTGACGGCTATCAAAAGCTTTCCGGTGAAACCAAAAAAGAGGCTCCTGCTATCTTGCCTAAAGTAATTGATTTTATAGCGCATGGCAAAACTGCTCTTATCGTCGTGGATGGTATGTCCTTGTTTGATTTTGAAGTCATCTCACGATATTGGGATGGTATTGACTATGAATACCATTGTACTTATGCCCTAATACCAACAACGACGTCTATTTCAAGGCAAGGTCTGCTCAGCGGAAAATACCCGCGTGAGTTGGAAAATCCTTTTACTTTAAGCCAGGAAGAAAAAGGCTTTGTGGAGGCTACTAAGAACAGGGGGTATACCAAACAGCAAAGCTTATATGCTAGAGGCTACAATCCACCTACCAGCTATTTTACCAAGTTTGTGGCTGTGATCATCAATGACGTAGACGATTTAGTTCACGGCCAAAAGCAAGGCCGTGTAGGGATGTATAATGATGTTTCGCTATTAGCCAAAGAAGGTAAACTGCAATCCCTTATTAAAGACTTGTATGCGCGGGGTTTTAATATTTATGTAACATCCGACCATGGCAACGCCCCATGCATCGGAGCAGGAGCTATCCGTAATTTTGGGGTTGAGGTGGAAACCAGGTCCAAGAGGATGTTTGTGCTGAAAGATTACGCAGCAGAAAAGGAATCTTTCGCTGATAATGTCGTGACTTATCCAGGGTATTACTTGGATAAAGATTATAAATATTACGTTTGCGAGTCAGGTGTTTCTTTTGATAATAAGAATGAAGAAGTAATGACACATGGGGGCATTTCCATTGATGAAGTAATTGTTCCATTCATTAAAGTAAAGGCGGTAATTTAGGTGGCAAAGTTTATTGGACTGTCCCGTTCCATTAAATTGGAATGGCTGAATAAAACTGTAGAACTCGTACTGGAAGGTAAGGACGAAACGCAAATTAGAGATGAGTTAAACGAATATTTGTCCTTTGAAGTAAAGAGCTCGATTGTTCTGAGAAAAACGCGGGAAATCCTCATGAATATATGGGTGAGGACTCCTGAGGAATTTTCAGCGATAAAACAGCAAGCTTTAGAAGCCTATAAGGATGAGAAGTCGAATAAACTGGCATTGCATTGGAGCATGATGCTGGTTGCATATCCTGTATTCTCTGATGTGTGTGCTTTAATAGGCAAGCTCAGTAACATCCAAGATACATTTGCAACATCCTGGCTTAAGGAGAAGCTGTTTGAGATGTGGGGAGAACGGACTACACTGTTTCATTCCAGCGATAAGATATTGCGGACCTTAAAGCTGATTGGGGTCATCGAAAATGAGAAGGTTGGGGTATATCGCATAAAAAAGCATCCGATTACGGATGTAAAGACCATACAGGTGTTGCTGCTGGCTATCCTTCACTTAAGGGAAAGAGCTTACTATGAAATAGCAGAGTTGTCTTCGGCACCTCAGGTCTTTCCGTTTGAATACAATGTTTCATACGAATGGCTGCATGACTCAGATCAATTTACATTAAGTAACTTCGGCGGCAAAATTGTATTAACAGCAGATTAATAAGCTTAGCTAACATAAACCAGCAAAAAAGTGGTTTTACCGATGAGGGTATATTTTTTAATTGCCAAATTCGTTAGTTTGCGTTGCCAAACAGAACTATCTTCTCAGAGAAAGGAAGAAAAATGCAACAACCAGCAATTCTATCTGTAATTCTATCTATTTTAACTGCAATGTTAACTTCTGGGGTGGTTTCCGCTATCATCGGTTTTCTTATCAATAGCAAGAATGTGAAACTACAGTACATTACGCAGGAAAGATCAAAATGGCGAAGTGATATTCGAAAAAAGGCAACAAGAATAATGGAAACATTATACAGTACAGAGATTCGGCCTGAGGAGAAAACAAAGACGTTTTTGAAAATCAAATATCAGCTTTCACTAAAACTCAATCCATATGATAAAGCTGACCAATCTATTCTTACTGCAATTGAACAACTCGCCAAAGGCCAAAACGAGGAAAGGGCAAAATCAGTAATGTATTGCCTATCTTGTTTACTTAAAGATGACTGGGAACGCTCCAAGAATGAAGTGCGTATATGGCCTTTTAGCTTGCTCTTTAGAAGGAGAAAACGACCGGTTATTGAAAACTAGGATTACCACTAAAGTAACCTTGGGTAGTCAGCGAGTATTGAATGTAGAGTAGATGGTTAATGTTTAATTAATCGCCTTATCTTGTCTATCGAAAATAAGCTTACAATGCTGCCCCACCACGTAATTCGTCTCCAGCTAGGTTGGCAATTGCGACCTAGCTGGAGACGAATCTCCAAATCTGATAAGTGTAATAACTCAAGTGTCATCTCTTTTTAGGTTTATCGTATTCTTTATGTCTTTTATTAGCGTATACAAGACTAAGACCGATGATGTTATTGATATAATTATCAACAAGACGCTCGACTCTATTAACTTAGTCCCCAAAACACTGTCAATTCCCCATAATATTAAGGCAATCAGTATTGTTAGGAGAATTGCACCTCCGATTAAGTTGACAATGGTCTGAAAGATTTTCTTTACAGCATATGCTGATCTTTCGTGCTTATCCATGTCGCTCCAGTACTTTCGCCCTGTTTTATAGACTTTATGACATGCAGGACATTTTGCAGTCGGGTGTCCGACTTCTTCTTTTAAACCTGTTTCATAGCTTAATTGAAAGCCACAATATGGACATTTTGTATGTCTATGAATCATTTTGACCTCCGGCGAACGAATTCTATCACTCTTTCAGGAATGCTCAAATATATTTTCTTGCGAACATTCTCTGGAATAAAGAAAGTGCTATTACATGAATCGCATAAAGTATGGTATTCTCTGCTAAAACGAATGAGGATAATGATGAACCCGAGTACTTCAGAACGCTCTATTAACCAAAACCGCCTGTCTTGTCTACACTTTGGACAATAATTAAGTATGGCTTTCCTCTTAGCGACGTCAGTGCCGTGAATAATTATGGCAATCATCTCCTAACCGCCAGCCAAGCCAGCGGGAGTTGTTGCTGTTCTTTAATCATCGGCGACAAGTTAAAAAACCTAGTATAATATGATGTTCAAGAAGTACCAGAAAAATCCTTCAATATGCTCAATTAATAGACACAATTCCTCATCATGGGTCGTCAGCGTCATCTGTACCACACACTTGGTCCTGGCATTGATGCTTTTCAGCAAATCAAGATCCTGCAAAATACCATCAGACTTGGTCTGAATCGCCAACCCAAACCCGTATTTGTCGATGATCTCAAGGCATTGCCGCGTAAACCTCAATTCATTTTCCAGCGGTATATAGGGATCCGTCATTGCCCCCGTACCGACCATACACTTTTTCCGTTTCGCCCGCAACTGCGCCTCCAGCACCTGAGGAGCATCGGTCTTAACCTCAATATCCTCAAAGTCATGATCCATTTGATAACACTTGCTGCGGCTGTCACAGTAAATACAGCCATGAGAACAGCCGCGATAAATGTTCATGCCATTGTGCTGTGAAAGAATGGCCTTATATCCTGGATTCCCGCCAACTCATAACGAGGTTGGCGGATCAACACCCAGGCATGCGTAAATTTCCTTTTGTTTTTCCAGAAGCTCACCAACACGGAGTTTCTGGCCCGGGGTTTCAAAGCATTCAATGACATCAAGTTTGCCAAGGGCGCTTTGTAAAGTATAATACTTGAATAACTCGGTGTCCTGCATCTGTTTTTTGATGTGGGAGAGATAGATTGAGGCCACAAACTCGACGAACAGCTTCCCTTCGAGGCTTTGTTCAGAAGAGACTAGCGTGCGCCGCATGTTGAGTCGCTCTTTAAGGTTACCAAAGGCCTTTTCTACTACATCCTTGTTCCTATATAGTTCCAAAGCCGTTATTGCGTCCATAGTTTCATTAGTTAGCAGGGCAAAAAATCCATAATAGCGCTTGGCATTGAACACCGCTTCTTCATTAACCGTGACCTTGGTGCCGCGCTTTGGTGTAGATTTCGTTTCGAAGAATCTACGATAGAGTTTCTCGTGTTCCGGAACCTGTTTTCCCGATTCCAGCTCATGGCGAAGCTCTATGAGCTCTCGATCGAAAGCTTTTTCGTCCTCCGCCGCCCTGTCAATGTTGTAGTAATAGTGAATGTAGATCCGCCTGAGCTCGGATATGGTGTCATCCTTATACGGGCGATATTGCGTATGGCTCCATTCTGTCGGTACTGTGTGATAATAGAGCTCATACTTCTCACTAAAGTGCTCAAAGGAGCGGAATTGTTTATAGATGGGGTTCAAGTGTTGCCTGACCGACGAAAGTGACATCTTGACAGAGATGAGAAACTTCAAGTGTTCCTTAAGCAAGGCGTTGATGTTATCTTCACTGTAAAAACCTCGATCCATAACCAACTTAACTTTGGAAAACCCAAGCATATCAAGCTCTGCAAGAAGGGTTTTCACAGTCTTGGAATCGGGGATATTACCGGCCAATTTGCGATAGTAGAAGGGAAGGTTGGATGTTTCCCCAAAGACTAGCGCCAGATTCAATTGGGCTAAACGATCGTCTTCTTTGTTCTTGCCAAACTGGACTTGCCGGAGGCATTCGGAATAGCTGGAGATAGAAGTGATATCGTAAGCCCAGAATTCCTTGTCCATTCGCCTTTTCCCTTGAAGACGGAAGAACTCGTTCTTAGCTTCCTCGGTGATGGATGCAAAGAGTTCACTGCTGCGCTGTGAAGTGATGTTTTTTCCAAAGGGATGCTTGTGCAGACTTCCCCACTTTTCAAACCGATAAAGCGGGTTCTTGTCCTCCAAGATCAGGTAGTAAGCGATAGAGAGCATCTGCTGGTATGTCTGGGGAAAACACCTCTTCAAATCTTCGGTAATGCCTAATCGCTCGCCGACGGAGTCCAATAAGTATGTTGCTCCGTAGAAAGACCTTGCTGTTTGTGTAGTCGGTACCGGACCCGGTTTCACCATGGATATCTCTTCTTTCTTTTTACGGCCTCGGCCATCCGTGGCGACAATCTCTCCGGTCTTTTCATCTACCCTACCTATGAGCGTTCTTTTGGCTCTGGATTGTTGTTTCTCTTTATCCCAGTAGGAAACGGACTCATAAGCATATGTAATTCCTGAACGCTTGTCTTTCTGGTAGACAATGCTTGCCATTTATACCGCCTCCTCGTTATGTATAGCGTAACACATAACGAGTAAAATAGCAAGCAGAAAATGACACTAAGTCTTGATTTCAAGCGGATTTACATAGGTTTTATCATTGACTCGTTATGAGTTGGCGGGAATCCAGGATAAATGGAATAATCCAACATTAATCTGAGATAATACAGTTGCTTTTACTCACGCACAGGATAGGGCAACGCTGGAGAGCGCCCCGAGCCGTGCGGGGGGTGACGAGGCGGCGGATTCATTGAACCCGTCGCTTTTCTGTGCCGCCTTGAGAAACCAAGCGATAAACTCTGGGGATCCGGAGGTAGCGCCCCCGCCTTACAACACTATTTTTCCCTAAAGCCGGTCTTCAAAAATATCATCAGTTGCCCTATTATGATTCCCCAATCCCGAATCGGCATACTCTATCAGTGTCGTATAGTAAACAACATTCCAGAATAAAAATTTAGATATTTTGCAGGGTTTTCAATGTTTTCATCGTTATTATTAATAGATGGACGGGAAGGAGGCGATCAAGGTTTGCGATGAGCAACTGTGGATGGAAAATTACCTGCGCGGAGATCCCCGGGCCTTCGAGATGCTGATCGAACGTTATAAAGCTTATGTTTTCGCAATTATTTTCCACTTTGTAAAGAATCCGGAGGACGCCCAGGATATTGCCCAGGAAGTATTTCTGCAGCTTTACCGTTCCCGCCCCGAATACCGCCCTGACCGCCTCAAAGCCTGGATTGGGCGGATCGCCGCCAATAAAGCCATTGACTGGAAACGAAAACGGCTCGGCCGGCCGGAACGTGAAGATATCCCGCTTGAATTGAGCAGCATTCCCGATCAAACCGATAGCGGCCCGGAACAACTGCTTCTGAAGCGGGAACAAGAGGCGCGCATAAAAGATCTTTGCCAAACTCTGCCTCCGCGATACCGGCGGGTCATACTCAAGTACCATTTCGAGAACAAGTCTTACCAGCAAATAGCGCGCGAGGAGGGTATAAGCCTGAAAACCGTGGAATCACGCTTGTACCGGGCGCGCAAGTTCCTGAGGGAGCGATGGGAGGAGGGAAGCGAATGAAGCATTTCAGCCAAGCGGAATGGCAGGCCTTTCATCGGGGGCAGGCAGAAGCAAGCCAAGCTCTGATGGAAACGCATCTCCGGGAATGCGACGCTTGCCGGCAGTTGTTCCTGGATTGCATTGACGATGATGATTTGGCGCAGGCGGAAAAGATCATACCGCCTGAATTTACCGCCCGAACGCTGGCTTTGCTAAGCGGGCCCGGAGGACCGGAGCGCCGGCCCCAATACCGGAGGCGGAGCCGAAGTCTGCTGGCCTACTACGCGGCGGCGGCCGCCCTGACCATAATGCTTACCGGCGGGGGGGTGCTTCAATCCTGGAACGCCAAAATAGTGGATCCCCGGTCCGGTTGTGGAATAAAGGCTGCCAGCAGCTATGAGGAGCTCCTTTTTAACTGGCCGGCCCGACTGCGAGCCCAAACCTCCGGTTGGCTAAACGATATTGAGCTAAAATATCAAAAGGAGGTAAAACAGTGAAAAAGAAAAGCAAATTTCTGGTATTTCTCTTATCCCCGCTCCCCGGCCTCAGCCACCTCTATCTGGGTTGGAACCGGCGAGCCCTGGTTTTCTTTACGGTTTTCCTGGGACTCTGCGCCAGCGGTGTGTTTATTGATAACATGAGTTATCATTTCTTTCTTTCCGGAAATCTGATTCCTTTGCTCTTTTTTGTCATCGCCCTGGTGTGGTTTATTGCCTTGGCGGAAGCCCTCGGCTTGGCCGGACAGGAGCCGGAGTCGGATGCGGACGGGAATGAAATAAAGGGGGGAAGTCCGGAGGACCAGGGACTGTTCCTGATCAGCAACCGAAAAATGATTGCCCTGGCCTTTTCCACCATTCCCGGTGCGGGGCACATGTTTTTAGGCCTGTTGAAACAGGGAGCCCAATTGATGGCTGGATTTTTCCTGGTCCTCATTTTGGCCGGATGGCTGAACATAGGCCTGTTGACCTTTGTGGTACCTGTAATCTGGTTCTACAGCGTATTCGACATCTATCATCTGCTGGAGGATGAAAAAGAACTCCACCTGGATTCCTCTACCCTGTTCGACTGGTTTTCCACCCATCCCGGTGCGGTGGGGTGGGGCTTGATTATCCTGGGCCTGCTGGTCTTGCTGCAGCGTATCATCAATCCGCTGCTGGAGCCTCTTTTGAGCGAGGACCTGCGCGGCTACATGGAAACCGTTCTGGTGGCCGTATTGCTGATCGGTGGGGGGATAAAGCTCCTGGCCGGCAGCAAGGTGGAAGCAACGACGTCTCGGCCAATGGAAATAAGCGTGGGCGAAAAACAACCTGAAGATGAGGCCGGACGGCTCGAAAGAGAGGGGGAATAGCAATGAGACAATGGCGCGTAGGAACCTTTTCCATGGGTCTGCTGCTGCTTTTCGCCGGGGTCGGACTGCTTTTCGCCCGCTTCCAGGCGATCCCGGTGGTCGCCTATGTTTGGCAGTGGTGGCCGGCCATATTTATTGTGCTGGGCTGTGAAGTGCTTCTGCAAAGTTACTTCCAAAGGGATGAAAACAGCAAGCTGAAGTATGACGTTTTCAGTATTTTCATAATTTTGGTAATAGCTATGGCCGGGATGGGTCTGCAGGCAGCCCAGGAAGCCGGCATAATGGACTTCATCCAGGAAAAGGTCATGGCCGAGGAGTATTATTTGCAGACCGACCGCCAAATAAACCTGGAAAAGGAAATACAAAAAGTAGTAATTGAGGCGGAGCGCTGTCCCCGGTTGAATATTGCCACCGGAGCGGGGGATTCCATCCTCTGCAGCGCCCAAGCCGGGATTTGGGCGCAGTCCAAAGCCGAAGCCGAACAAGTCCTGCAGGAAAGGGTCCGGGTAAACAGCCGTCCAAGCGGGAATACCCTGTTTCTGAGCCTGAGCTTCTCGGGAGCCGATAATCATGAGGGCCAATTCTCCCTGGTCCTGCCCGGGGACCTGGCGGTGGAAATCAAGCATGGATACGCATCTCTGCAAATGGTCAACGCTCAGATCGGCAACGACTGGCTCATCAAGGGCGACGGCCCCATCGACATAGCTCTGGCGCCGCCATCCGACTTACTGGTATCCGCCCTGGCTGCCGATCCCCTGGTTTTAAAAGGCAACCTCAACTGGACCACCCTGGCCGGCCAGCCGCTAAAAATGCCCGCCCAAAATCAGGACGGCCAATACCCGGAGGCCGAAATCACCACAGATTCCGGGGCGGAGCTTGCCGCCGCGGAGGATAACCAGGCGCAGGCCCAAGTGGGCCGGGGGACTCATAAAATGACCATCATTCACGAGGACGGGGAAATAACCGTCAACCGGCTCCCCTGAATACTGGCTGATAAGGCTGGCAAAATAAGACTATAAGGAGTGAATACCCCTTATCTTTCAGGCCAATTTCCCGGTTTTCCCTGGGGTAAAAGGCGGATAAAGGGCCGGTTCCCTTGTCTGGCAAAGCAAGTTCTGGTAATGTTAAAAAAAGAAAGAGAGCAATAGCATAGCGGTTATAAGAATTTAGCCTGACAGAAAAACTTTAGCAAGGCAATCCGGCCCAGACAGCAACTAAAAAGAAGCAGTTGAGCCGGGAGTAGACTTTTTACTTATCATACGAGGAGGACAGGCTTGAGTAAATTACTGAGTGCGAAAACCCAGGAGAAAAGGGAGAAAATTTTAGAATGTGCAACTGATCTGTTCGCTGATAATGGTTATGTCCATACATCAGTGAGAGATATTATTGATTGCTCAGGGTTCGGGGCTGGAACCTTCTATAAACATTTCAATAATAAAGAACAAGTTTTAAAAATATTGCTTGAGGAATTTTTAGAGGAGATCATAAACAACGTTTATGAATATTTTAAACAGGAGACAGACTTATATCTGCGGTTTATTGAGTCAAAAAGAGTTATGCTGGAAGTGTTTGCCCGAAACCCCAAAATGTCGGAAATTTACAGCCGGGTCGCCGGTATCAACCTAAGCATTGACCAGTGCCTTAAGGAATTTGACGATAAATTTTTGCTTTTTACCGGGAAAAACATTCAGTATGGGATTAAACACGGTATTTTCAAGGATCTCCCCGTAATGCCTATAGTAAGCTCCACCCTTGCTATTATTAAATATGCAGTTTATAAATGGGTGGTGAGCAAAGAAATATCTGAGGAAGAGATGATTGATATGGTATTATCTTTTCATAGATCGCTGGCGATAGGCCTGGTAAAGGGAGAAGAATTTATAGGCCCCGCCGATTCAGGAACACGGATTATGAACAATTAAAATATTGAGCAGGCAGTGCTCAGGGAGGTATAATACTTTCTTCCCAACCAGCATTCACCTGGGGGCGTCCAGAAGTTTGTGTAGGACGGCCGGGCAAGGGCGCCCTACACAAAAACTGAAACGGTCTCGAAAACAAACCGGTTAAAATGATAGCCGATGTCTAATCTGTGATTCCTGCCATAATTTTAGCCAGCTTCTTGTACTCCTCGGAATCCATTAATCTTCTGATCATGAGTCTTTGCGCTTCTATTGATCCAGCCCCCTGCCAGGTCCCAACGCCATGCAGACCGGCAACCCAGTTCTGCAAAACCTTGGTCATACGCATACGCTTTTCCGCAGAAGCATGGGCTCTATAATACTTCCTGATATATTCAGCGGTCTCAGGATTATCAAGTTCTTTCTCCGAAGGCATAGTAACCGCCAGGCCCCCGGCAATGTCGCCGGCCAATTTCATGGTCTGCCAGAAATTATGCGCGGTGTTGTACTTGGCAACGTTGCCAAACATATCATCCGGCATCCAGATTCCTGATCCTAGCGGCTCTTCAAAACCATATGCAGCGGCGGCAATGGCACAGCACCAGGAAGTCTGCTGCATGGCCACCATATCAATAAATTTATCTTTAACATGATTCTTGTTGTTGACGCCCAGGTATTCAGCCAACACCATGGCCGCCCCGATAATTATGTCCTGATAACCTACTTTACAGGCGCCTCCACAGTTCATCCGGTGAGTTTTGCCGAAGCGTTCCACTGCTTTTCCCGCATATTCCCATTCCCCGCACATAAAAACGTTTTCCCAGGGAATAAAAACATTATCAAAAACGATAATGCAGGTTTCCCGCTGGCCGTACAGAGGATTACCCAGCTTATAAACGTCGTCTTTTGCTTCCATCCTTTCAGCGGAAAAAGGAGTATACTGGGTTATATAAGTGATGCCCTCCGTGTCCCCGGAAAAAGCAAAGGACAAAGCAATATCAGCTTCATCTTTACTTTGCAGTGTCTGATTTGGTATTACCATGGTGCAGTTAGCCGCAATAGCTCCGCTCTGATGCACTTTAGCCCCTCTTACAATAATTCCGTCGCTCTTTTTTTCAACCACCCGCAGGTAGTCTTCAGGAGCACTTTTGGCTACAGATAATCCGCGGTCGCCTTTGGGATCAGTCACAGCTCCGGAACAGGCCAGGTCTTCCCGTTGCATTTTTTCTATAAATCTGGTTAAACGTGTATTGTAATCAGTGCCCAAATCCCGATCCATTTCCCAGGTTACGCTGGCCATGGCAGTGGTTGTATCCTGGCCGACGCAGCGATAATTACAGGTCCCCAGATATTGGCTGGTCAATCTGGCCATCTTATAGCGCATTTCCAGGTCTTCCCGGGAGCGGCTGATTTGAACATTACGGTTTACATTTTCATTTATATAGGGAGAATAGGCGACCATAATATCTTTGAATTCGGGATCATTGGCCATGTCAAACATCTTGGCGGTAGCTTCCACTACCGACCGGGTTACGGGGTGATCCAGCGGGTCGGTAACCCGGTCCCCGTTGGTAAATACTTTTTTGTTATAAGGAAGTAACGATTTGATATATTCTTCTCTGGTCCTGATAGCCATAAAAACACCCTCCTTTTATTTAGTTATCCAACATGAGCTCTCATAAGTGCGCAGGACGATATGGGTTTTATTCGCTGGCGGCTTTTCTCAACCCCAATCAAAACGATTTATCCCGGTAAAACAATTGCTTCCCCACTCACGACTTTGTGGTATAGGCGATTCATTTCCTTGCCTGCCAATCTCTCTCTTGCTTCAAGCCCGTTCCCATGACTGAGAACGGGGATGATACGACCGGTTAATCTCCTTTAATCATCCGACAATGTGTTTTTCATCCTTCCTGGGCCCAATACCCAGACGCTAAAAGCTCTAAATAATTCCTCCTTTCCCCCATATATCCTGACACTTGCTTTAATCTGAAGCCATTCATCACAGGTTTTATTGAAAAGGCCGATGGTTTATCTGAGCCTCATCTTGGCATCGGCGGCTTGGACATTTCATAAGACTTGCAGCCGCCGGCGATCTGGTTGAAAAAGCAGTAGTTCGATTATTGAAAAACTGGTGGAGGGTAAAAATAAAGCAAAAGCTGAACGAATGTTCAGCTTTAATATAAAAGATTAGTTCCGATATGTCAATGTAATATTGATAATAAGAATTGCATCTTTATTACTTAATCAATGCATTCAGGGATGTTATTATATAAGGTTTGTTATGGTGATCTTAGAAAAAAGAAAGAGAGCAATAACATGCCCCTTGATAGGCCAGAGAAAAAGCAGTACAGGAATTTGTCATCCTTGGTCCCTCAAGTTCATTCTTCTATTGCGGATGTACAATAACAGATCTATCCCTACCATAACCAAGTTTAAAATATATAGATAAATCACATTATCATAATTATAGAAAATCTTGTGTAAGATACCAGAGCCATACCCTATCATGACTACCACTAGAAATAAAAAACTTTTTCCCTCAATAGATCTGGAGCTATAAGATTTATAGATTGAAAATGGCCACGCGGCACCGAAACATATTAACATAATAATTTCAAAAATACTCACCGGATGGTAATCCCCCAATATTTATTATAATATTACAATTAAAAGCGCCTAAAAGAGTCGACAGTCTATAATGTTCCCATAAAATAATAACATAATAATTGCCAAAGAAAAGATGCCGCAGGGCCCGCTATTCAGAAAGGAAGGGGAAGGGACATGGAAATGTGGAAACAAATATATGGCAAGTATCGGGTTCCGGAAGGGATCAGGCAGTTATTCCAACTGGAAACCGAACTGCAGGAGGAAGGATACTCGCTGGCGACTGTGTGGCTCCGCCTGGAGAAAACTAATTTTCGCTACTTTATTACACCGCCGGATTTAATAACCTTTACTTCAACCGGTGGGGACGGGATTCATTTCGGCTTTCTCACCGATTTCGGGCAGGTCGAAGATCTGGAAGAGGCCTATATAGTTTGTGTCAGTCCCACCAATGACCCGCCGCTAAAAATCGTGGCGCGTAATCTGCATGAATTTTTAAGGCTGGTTTATACGGCAAAGGATGTTGAAAGCCTTGATCATATAGAGCAATTAGAAAATGAAGAAGAATTCTTTCGCGAACTTTATAAAGAAATATGGGAGGGAGACTTTGGACATAAGGCCGACATCATTATGGAAAAGTTGAGGGATAAGTTTCAGCTCCAGCCAATTGACAAGCCTTTTTCCTATGTCAATAATGTCCGCCGGGAAAGAGCGCAATTGCTGGCCCTTACTACCCTGGACGGCATCGGAGTACTAAAAAAAGGTAAAGATATGGCGACCAAACGCTATGATTTTAAAATACCGAAAGACATTGAAAATATGCGGGAGTTTCTGCAAAAATCCAGCTGGGAAGAGAAACTGGGGTTTTTCCGTGATGCCTATTATTCGTATTTACTTGTCGAAGGTTATGATATAGATGTAAAAAATCTTGTCCTGGAGGAAATGAACCGGATGGGCCTGAAAGACGAGGTATGCCGAATGACTCTGCCCGATTTTTGAAAAGAAAACATGAAGCTATGCTTCTCTTTTACCGTATTTTATCCTGAATTTTCCTAAAAACTCCATAACCGCAGTCTTATTTTCCACAACTCTGTCAACTATTTCTTCCCGCTCCGGCAACATGGCGGTCCCGTTCAGCAGGGGCAAGAAATTCATTACCGGCATGGGACTATCCAGCCCGATTAATTTCCCGAATTGGACCAATTCATAAGCCAACCGGCAGGTATTAAGATGCAATCCCAAAGTTAACGGCAACCAGTCATCCTCCAGAGATTCCTCCAGTAAAAATATCTCTCGTTCGTGAAAATGATTTTCCTTTTCCCGAAAATACATTGCCCGAGCCAGGCTATCAATTTCATCGACATGGTGGAGCAGCTTTTGGTAGGCTTTAAGGTCATTGTAAAACCTGTCTTCCTCAAATTCCGCCATAAAACTGCGCTTCTCTGCCAGCCATTCTTTATATTCCTTTGATTGCAGGACCAGGCTTTTGGCTTCTTCAATTGAACAACCCCGGCTGAATAATGCCATAGCCAGGTTTTGCACATCATTAAACTTTTCCCAGTCCTTTTTGAATTTCCCTTCATCCATATCCTTCATCTCCTACTTTGTTTTATTTTAAATAATAAGGTGATTCCCATCAACGGGAAACATAGGACGCTACGCTTGTTACGTTTCCTTTACTACGTAAGGAAACGCACCCTTGTAATGTATAGCTGTAAACGCTAAAATAAAGTG
>DOHN01000094.1:5144-5285 GCA_003535195.1 Ruminiclostridium sp. | reverse complement strand
AACGGCGCTGGGATATCTGTCGGGAAATGATGAAAACTTTAAGAAATTCTGGCCTGCCGACGTACATCTGGTAGGAAAAGAGATCGTCCGCTTCCATACAATTATTTGGCCCGCTATGCTCATGGCGCTGGATCTTCCCCT
>DOHN01000094.1:380-4990 GCA_003535195.1 Ruminiclostridium sp. | reverse complement strand
TGCTGGAAGGCGGGAAGATGTCCAAATCAAAAGGAAATGTGGTGGATCCTGTCGTGCTGGTGAATAAGTACGGGGTTGATGCCATTCGCTATTTCCTCTTGAGGGAGGTTCCCTTCGTTTCGGATGGCGTATTTTCCAATGAAGCCCTTATTTCACGCATTAATTCAGATCTTGCCAATGATCTGGGTAACCTGGTAAGCCGTACTGTGGCCATGATCCGGAAATACTTCGGCGGCACCATTCCGGAGGAAAGGCAGGCCGGGGATTTCGACGATGAGCTGAAGGAAGTTTTAAGGGCGGCCAAAGCCAAGGCCGAGGAATATCTGGACAAGCTCCAGTTCAGTTCGGCCCTTGCTGAAATATGGAAAGCCATTTCCCGCACCAATAAATATGTCGATGAAACAATGCCCTGGGCTCTGGCCAAGGATGAGCAAAAGAGACCCCGGCTGGCCCAGGTTATGTATAATCTGGCTGAGAGCATCCGTATTGTATCGGTGCTGATTCAGCCGTTCATGCCCGAAACCCCTCAGAAGATCTGGAAGCAGCTTTCTATTCCGGAAAGTCAGACCGGTTGGGACAGCGCGGGCAAGTGGGGCGTTTATTCGCCCGAAGGCCCTGTTGTTCAGGGAGATATCATATTTCCACGGATTGATATGGACAAGGAGTTAGAAGCACTGGGCCATATGAACGGCACCGCCAAAGGATCCGATCCCACAGTCCCGGCGGAGCCCGCTGCAGAGAAACCGGAAGGAGTTCAGCTTGTGGGCATTGAGGACTTTGTCAAACTGGATTTGAGAGTGGCCAGGGTACTTTCCTGTGAGAAGGAGGAAAAGAGTGATAAGCTTCTGAAGCTGCAGCTGGAGTGTGGCGCGGAGGTACGCCAGGTCGTGTCGGGCATTGCCCAGCACTATACGCCGGAGGAGATGGCGGGCAAAACCCTGATTTTGGTTTACAATTTAAAGCCCGTTAAGCTAAGAGGCATTGAGAGTCAGGGAATGATTCTGGCCGCCTCGGGCAAAGAGAGTAATAAGCTGGTTTTGGTCACTGTAGACGGCGATATTCCTACCGGCACAAAAGTAAGCTGAAATTTTAAAAAAGGGACGGCCCTTTAAAAATGCGAGGGGCAGGCGGCCGCCCCTTTTAAGATTCAATATAAGGAGAAATGCAGCTTTGATTGACTCACACGCACATTATGACGACGAAAAATTTGATGCCGATCGCGGCGATATTTTACAGAAATGTGCCGAAAGCGGTGTGACACACATTATCAACGCGGGTTCCAATGTAGACAGCTCCCGAAAGTCCATTGAGCTTTCGCGGCAATATCCCTTTGTTTACGCTGCCGTAGGCGTACATCCCCAAGATGCATTATCCTGCGGGCCACATACCATTGAACAGCTGACAGCCCTCAGCAAAGAGCCGAAAGTAGTCGCCATAGGGGAAATCGGCCTTGACTACCACTACGATGATGCTGCGCCCAGGGAGATTCAAAAGGAATGGTTTGCCAGACAAATCGCCCTTGCTGTCGATTTAAAGCTTCCCATTATTATCCATGACAGGGAGGCTCACCTCGATGTTTTAGACATTGTACGGGCTGAAAAGGGTCATGAAGCCGGAGGCGTATTTCATTGCTTTTCAGGGTCAAAGGAAATGGCTCGGGAGGTTCTGGATCTTGGTTTCAAAATTGGAATCGGGGGCGCCCTGACCTTTAAAAAAGCCCGTAAACCGTTAGAAGTCGTTCAATATACACCTCTTGATATGCTGCTGGTTGAAACCGACTGTCCTTATATGGCTCCGGAACCATATCGGGGAAAAAGAAATTGGTCGGGTCTCATAAAAATTGTATTAAACAAAATTGCAGAGCTTAAAGGCATCGATTATGAAACAGCAGAAAAAGCTACATCGGATAATGCAATCAAATTGTTCGGCATGTAAACCTCCAAATATTTTAAAGGTAAGAGGTGGACAATGAAGAAATTTGTAACTGTCATTATATCCTTTTTGATACTGTTTATTTTTCTAACGCTCAATTACCTGCTATGGGACAAGGAGAATCTTTTAAAGCTCCGGGACAATGACAGGATAGAGCAGAACTGGCTCAGGGGCCAAAACCTGTCCCTTCAGAACACGGTGGAGCAGCTGGAAAGATCCATGAAAGATCTGAATACTCAGAATGATAGCCAGAAAGACAAAATTGTGGAGCTGGAACAGCAGCTGAGTAAAGCTTTTGAAAAAGAGAATGAAAGTCTGAAAACAATTCAGCTCCAAAAAGAAGCCCTGAATCATTACAAACCCTTTATAAAGGATAAGCTTGAGAGCGTCATTGAGAAGTGGTTCGCCGATATCAACAGCAGCCGCCTTGAGCAGTCTATTTCCCATATGGATAAGGATTTCAAATTATGGGGAAAATCATACGATATAGACCAATACATAATGTTTATTTCTCGCATTAAAAACATAGAAATTATTAAAGAGCCGACTGACGGGATGGAACCCTTTGAAATTTTGACAGACCAGGAAGACCCCTACGAAGTGAGGACTCGGATTTCTGTTTTGGTCGCATTGCAAAAGGATTTGGAGCAGGAAATTCAGGAAATAAAAAAAGGCTCAAACATTCTGGAATTGGTGTTCCGCTATGACACTGACTCGGCAAATTGGCTGATAAAGTCAGTTTCCACCCTTGCATCTGGTAAGCCTTGACAAAAAAATTATCATGTTATACAATACTTAAGCCTTGCAGATTGCCTTTAAAACGAGGAAATAATCCTTGAAAACATACATACATACATACATACGGCTTGGACCGTTTTGTAATTTACAAAAGATAGAACGCAAAAAATGAGTTGCTGAAAACCAAATTAATAAGGAGAGGAAGTTTGGATGAACGGGCTATACGTTAATTACATCAAACGTGCCCTTCCCCTTAAGCAATTGGCTTTGCTGTTAATACTATCGACATTCGCAATCACTGCAGGTTTTATATTGTACAATAACCTTAGTAAAGACATTAAAATTTTAGACAATGGCAAGCCAACGGTCGTAAAGACAATGGGAGTTGATGTGGAACAGGCTCTGAGCGGTTTAGATATAACGATCGGACCTGGGGATTATATCAGTAAACCAATCAATTCGGTTTTAAATGCCGATGGCCTGAATGTAATTAGCATCAAACGGGCAGTACCGGTAAACCTTACAATTGACGGCCGGCATCAGACGGTGATGTCCTATAAGGATACCGTTGAAGAGGTGGTTAAGGAAAACGGCATAGATATGGGGCCGTTGGACCGGTATGAAGGAGTTGACCCCAATGACCCGGTGGAAGCCGGAATAGACATTAAAGTGGTGAGAGTAAAGGAAGAAATCCTTACCGAGCAGGAGGAAATTCCCTTTACAGTTGTTCAAAAGCCGAACAACGCCATGAACGATGGTGAGACAAAAGTTGTAAATGAAGGAACAAGCGGGATAAAAGAGAAATATTATAAAATCACCTATGAGGACGGGAAAACCGTCGACCGTTCCTTCGTCAATGAAAAAATCATAAAAACTGCTATCAGCAAGGTTGTGGAGTTTGGAACAGTAATGAATTTCAAAAACTCCCGAGGCGAAGTCGTTCGCTACTCCAAGGCACTTAAAATGAAAGCTACCGCTTATACGGCATCCTATGTTGACACGGGAAAGAATCCCGGAGATCACGGCTTTGGCGTTACCTATTCGGGCATAAGGGTCCGGGAAGGTGTCATAGCGGTGGATCCCAAGGTCATATCTCTGGGCACAAAAGTCTATGTGGAGGTTCCGGGATCGACCCCCGATTACGGCTTTGCCGTTGCGGCA
The DNA here is from genome assembly GCA_003535195.1 of Ruminiclostridium sp. Lineage (GTDB taxonomy): Bacteria > Bacillota > Clostridia > DSM-8532 > DSM-8532 > DTU059. The sequence goes on along the minus strand of DOHN01000094.1, from coordinate 1,159 downwards.
GATATAGGAAGCGCCATCAAGGGAAATCTTATTGATTTGTATTTTGACACTCCCTCCATGGTTAAAAAATGGGGAAGAAGAAATGTGGTCGTATACATTTTAAACGAGCAGAGCGACACCCGATGGAAGCAGAATGACGCTCCCTGGCAGAATTAATATTTTATAGAACAACAGAAGAAAGACTATTTTGACATTCCTATCAGCGAGGGCTTTTTATAAGCCCTCGCATTAATATTGAGGGTATTATGATTAACACCAATGAAGTGCTGAAAAAATATGATTTACGGCTGACCAAATCCCTGGGGCAGAATTTTCTGACCGATATCAACATCATAAAAAAAATTGTTGAAACCGGGGAGGTTACCGGGTCTGATCTGGTGGTGGAAATAGGGCCGGGGATTGGCTCCATGACGGTGGAAATCGCCAAAAACGCCGGCAGGATCATTGCCATAGAGATAGACAGACACCTGATTCCCGCTCTCCATGAAAATTTAAGCGGTTTTCCCAATGTGATTTTTGTGAACGATGATATTATGAAGGTGGATTTAAAAAGCCTGGTGAAGGATTGGACGGGACCCCTGAAAGTCATATCCAACCTTCCCTATTATATCACCACGCCCATTATTATGATGCTGCTGGAGGGCGAAATTCCTTGGGATACACTGGTGTTTATGGTTCAGAGAGAGGTTGCCCTGAGAATGGCGGGAGTCCCTAAAACCAAGGACTATAGCGCGTTATCGCTGGCTGTTCGCTATTATGCGGACCCCAAGCTGGCTTTT
>DOHN01000094.1:0-234 GCA_003535195.1 Ruminiclostridium sp. | reverse complement strand
ACAGTCTCAAAAAATTGCTTTATCCCGAAGCCCGATGTGGATTCTGCTGTTGTAAGGCTTAGAAAACGAGAGCTCCCCTGCACCCGGGATTTGAATAAGGACTTCTTTTTCCAAGTAGTCAGAGCGTCTTTCGGCCAAAGACGAAAAACACTTTTAAATTCCTTGGGCTCCCAGCCCTGGCTTGAAGGGGGCAAGGAAGGGCTGAGGGCTGTCCTTGAGAAAATGGGCATGAAA
>DOHN01000077.1:2130-12574 GCA_003535195.1 Ruminiclostridium sp. | reverse complement strand
TCTTATTTTGAGACAGCCCCTTCTATTTTTGCAGTCCTGCCGCTTCCAGAATTTTAACAGTGGAAGACAGCTTATTCATGGTATAGAGATGAACACCGGGCGCTCCCCCGTCCAACAGCTCGCGGATCATTGCTCCCGCATACTCTTCTCCGGCTTTCCGCAGGTCATCCGGGCTGTCCTGATATTTGTCCATCATCAGCACCAATTTAGCCGGTATGGAGCATCCGCTTTTAGCCGTCATGTTTTTGATCCTGGCACTGAAAATGGGCATGACGCCGGGAACTACCGGGCAGTCGATATGGATCTGCGCACATTTCTCCAGGAAATCAAAGTATAGCCGGTTATCAAAAAACAGCTGGGTAACCAGGAAATCAACGCCGGCATCCACCTTGTCCTTTAAACGGCGCCGGTCTTCGCTGAGCCTTCTGCTGTCCGCATGGCCTTCCAGGTAGGCTGCCGCGGCAATACAAAAGTCGCTGCCCTTTTTAATATGGGCTATTAAATCGTTGGCATAAGAAAAGGCGCCCTTTGAGAAATCAAAATCAGGCTGATCGGCGGGCGGGTCACCCCTCAGAGCTAATATATTGGTAATATTCTCTCTCATTAATTCTTCTAAAAGCTTATCAATATCGTCAACACTTTTTCCCACACAGGTAAGGTGGCTCATCGCCTCGATTCCAAAATGATTTTTTAGTCTTGAGGCAATTTCAACCGTTCTGCCTTGCTGGCTGCCGCCTGCACCATAGGTAACACTGATATAATCTGGTGAAAGTTTTTTAAAGCCCTCTACGGATTGAAAAAGTGTTTCGAGAGGCACTTCGGGCTTTGGCGGAAAAATTTCAAAGGAAACAGTCTTTTTCTTTTCTTTTAACAGCTCTGATATTTTCATGGACAACCTCCTTGTTTGCTTTATTTTAACCTATTTCACCGAATGCTGTCCATTTAAATATGCATAAAATAATCCTTATTTTTGATACAAAAAAGATTCTCCGTTTACCCTTTTTTAGAACGAAGAATCTTTTTCATCGATGCTTTATAGAATGGTTTTAATAGCCCAGGTTTTCTCCCACCAGGAGTACCTTTATCCTGCCCTTGTTAAAGGACTTTTGAGGGCCAATAACGACATATGAACTACAAAGACGGTCCTCCGACCTGCACTGGGTGCAATACCCGGTCCGGGCACAGGGGGTGTTGGATTGGAGCCGTACTGCATTGGCCGGAGCCGCAATGCATTTAACTCTTTCCACAGCCTCATCAATATTTCTGACCAGTTTATTGATGCCTGCCACCACAATGACACTTTTGGGGCCGTAAATCATGGCTGCCACACGATTCCCGTTTCCGTCCACATTGTAGAGTTCTCCGTTTAGGGTGATGGCATTAGTGCTCGTAAAATAATGATCAGCCGTGAAAGATCTGCGGTAAATATCGGCTATTTCCTCGCCGGACAAGCCTTCGGCGTATCTGTCCAGAAAATGATAGCGCCCGGAACGGAGAAAATCGATGATGCCGCACTCAAACAAAGTCATTGATCCGCCCACGGATACCGTATCTCCGTCTTTCAAAAGTCCGGCAATGGTGGAAATCACTTGCTCTTTTGAGTCTGCATAGATTGCCGTCATATTATTTTTCTCCAAATTTTCCATGGTCTTTTGAATATGCAATTTTCTGATGCTTTTCAAGTTTTTGTCCATCATCGGTCATCTCCTTTTTTAAAAAATTTAGAAATTCAATCTGGAAGCTTTCATGATGCCGTCAAGACCGGCGAGCTTCTTAAGAACATCGTCTGAAACTTCACCATCGACACTGACAAAAGATACGGCTTTATTCCCTTTTGTGCTCCGGCTCCACTGCATGGCTGCGATATTGATGTCGTTGGCTCCCAAAAGGGTACCCACCTTGCCGATGATGCCCGGAACATCCTTGTTTTGAAGCGCCAGTACATGGCTGGTAGGTTCAAAGTCCAGAGTATAGCCAAAAAAGTCTACAATGCGGATGGCGTCTTTGGCAAAAACAGTTCCTGAAACCGAGATGCTGTTACTCTTCCGATAGAATTTAACGGTTATGAGGTTGGCATATTTCTCCAGCTGGCTGGATTTGCTCTCAACCAGTTCAACGCCCATTTCGCTCAGCTTGAGCTTTGCGTTGACATAATTGATTTCCGACTCGCTTACAACCGACAAAAAGCCCTTCACCACCGAGAGGGTGATCAGCTTTGTCGGCTTATCAGCCAGGTCTCCGCTGTAAATAATCTCGATCTTATGAACACGTTCTTTTTCTGCCTGATAATAAATAGCTCCCAGCTTTTCGCCCAGAGTCACATAGGGCTTCAGCTCGCTTAAGTCGCCGGTAATGGGAGGCATATTAACAGCCCCTACCAGTTCTCCGCTCAAAACTGCCTCAACATTTTTGGAAACGCCCAGCGAGCAGTTTAAGCTGGCCTCCTTGGTAGAAGCGCCGAGATGCGGCGTCATAATCACCTTATCAAGGTCCAGCAGCGGATTTTTGTAGTCCTGATCCTCGGGTGCCTTGTTAAAGTTGGGCTCAGCCTCCTGGACATCCAGAGCGGCCCCTGCCACATGGCCGGATACAAGAGCATCATACAGCGCTTTTTCATCAACCATGCCGCCCCGGGCCACGTTGATAATCCGGACGCCCTTTTTGCACAAAGCCAATTCTCTCGCGCCGATGAGATTCTTGCTCTCAGGGCTCTTGGGAATATGAATGGTGATGAGATCGGAGACCTGAAGCAGCTCATCTAATGTCTCCATACGCGTAATTCCCAATTGCGCAATACGTTCATCAGTGACATAAGGGTCGTAGCCGATCACCTTCATGCCTGCTCCGGTGAGTTTTCTAACAACAACGGAACCGATCTTGCCCAGGCCTATGACGCCTGCGACCTTTCCTTCCAATTCCTCACCGACAAATTTACTCCTGCGGAAATCGTTGTTTTTGGCTGCATGATAGGCCTGCGGAATATTCCTGAAAACGGAATAGACCAGAGCAACGCTCATTTCGGCAGCCGCCATGGTATTGCCGTCAGGCGTGTTAACGACTGTGATGCCTCTTCTGGTACAGGCTTCCACATCGATATTATCCACGCCGTTCCCGGCACGGCCGATGACTTTAAGGTTTGTCCCCCTGTCAATGACGTCCTTTTTAACCTTGGTGGCACTTCTGACAATAATAGCATCATATTTATCAATAATTTCAAGAAGCTCTTCGTGGGAGATACCAAAGGGAGTATCTACCTCAAAGCCTTTACTTCTTAAATAGTCGATACCGTTGGTCGCCATTTTGTCTGTTACAATAATTTTTGCCATTATTCAACCTCCTAAAATATAAGCTTATGAAAAAGTTCGCTTTGTGCCAGATAAAACAAAAAAGCCAAACCATTTTAAAAGTTTGACTCCGGAAGACCTATTAAAACGTTCAGGCAAAAGCATGGAATCTCATGCTAAAATGTTGCTCTGTCCTTTTGCCTGAGAGAGTCATCCAAACAATGGACTTGCCCCTTCGGCGCCTTTTAATTGGTCTCTCCAGAGTTCCGTCAAGCCAAGGTCTCTTTACCTGAGAGATTTACTCCTTCGGTGTGCTTTGTAAGCCGCTCTCCCTAGGCTCTCATCCGGTTATGAAATGATCTTAAATTTTTTATTTAAGATTATGATAACTCTTTAACACAGCAAAAGTCAATACATCTGAAAGCTTAAGCCTCGGTGCCAAAAAGAGCTTCCACAAAGTCTGTCGGATTAAAGGGCTGCATATCGTTCATTTGTTCCCCGACCCCGATGAACTTTACGGGAATGTTCAGCTCAGACTTGATGGATACAATAACTCCTCCTTTTGCCGTGCCATCCAGCTTGGTCAAAACAAGACCCGACAGCTCTGAAACCTCGGAAAAGGTCTTTGCCTGTGATACGGCGTTCTGACCGGTTGTGGCATCCAGTACCAGAAGCGTTTCAACATCGGCACCGGGAAGCTCCCGCCCAATGATGCGAAAAATCTTTTTCAGTTCCTCCATGAGATTCTTTTTGGTATGAAGACGTCCTGCGGTGTCACAGATCAGTACATCCGCGCCCTTTGATTTACAGTGCTGAATAGCGTCATAGATCACTGCCGAAGGATCGGCTCCTTCATTGTGCTTTACCAGCTCAACCCCTGCCCGCTTCGTCCATATTTCCAGCTGGTCGATTGCGGCAGCCCGAAAGGTGTCTGCGGCAGCCACCATCACTCTTTTACCCTGGCTTTTTAAAGAATAAGCAATCTTTCCGATGGAGGTCGTCTTACCCACGCCGTTTACACCTATGACCACAATGACCGAGGGTTTTGTTGTCAGCTTAAGCCCCGTATGCTGGTCGGTCAGCCTGGCCGAGATAATCTCCTTTAAAGCCAGTTTGACTCCCTGGCTGCTGGTGATTTTATCATTTTTTACTTTCGCTTTTAGCTCGGCAATTACGTTCATAGAAGTTTCCATGCCCATGTCGGAGGTGATGAGAATCTCCTCCAGCTCGTCAAAGAGCTCGTCATCAATTTTGCCGAAGGAAACCAGCACCTGGTCGATCCTGTTTGTAATAGAATCCCTGGTTTTTTTAAGGCCATCTTTCAGCCTGTCAAACAAACCTGTTTTCTTGCCGGTTTCCGGCATATTTTCATCCCTGACGGCGGCCTCCTCTATAACAGCTTCAGCTTCAGTTTCCTCAAACCCGATTTCAGGGACTTCCCCGGCTTCCGCTTCAATGTCGGCCTCCTCCGCCAAAGGCTCTTTTTCCTCATTTAATTCTTCCTCATGAATTTTGTTTTTTGATCCCCAATTAAACCATTTGCCCTTCGCCATATCGGTTATCCTTTCTTTATATCAGCACATTACCCTGCATATGCCCCGCCGGTCACTGCTTCCATCCGCATGGATACCACCTTGGAAATTCCGTGCTCCTGCATGGTCACACCATACAGAATATCCGCCGCTTCCATGGTCCCCTTTCGATGAGTAATTGCTATAAATTGTAGTGTATCGGTAAATCTTCTGATATATTCAGCAAACTTATATACATTGGCGTCATCCAGCGAAGCCTCGATTTCATCCAAAATATAGAAGGGGGCCGGACGCATTCTCAAAATAGCAAAAATAAGCGCAATGGCCACCATGGCTCTCTCACCGCCCGAAAGCAGCATCATATTCTGGAGCTTCTTGCCGGGAGGCTGTACGATAATATCAATATTACTTTCTAAAACGCTATCGGTATCAGCCAGCTGAACCTCAGCATGACCACCCTCGAATAATTCCTTAAAAACCAGACTGAAGTTCTTATTGATGATCTCAAACTGCTCTACAAACTGTTTCTTCATGACCTGTGTAATGTCCTGGATCACCCGGACCAGTTTCTCTTCGGCAAGAACCAGATCATCATGCTGTTTTTTCATAAAACTATAGCGTTCTTTGGTTTTGGCATAATCCTCAATGGCCGCCACATTGACAGGACCAAGCTCCCGAATTTCAGCCTTCAGTTCATTGATCCTGGTCTGAGTCACCTTTAAATTTTCAGTGTCAAATTGCAGGCCCAAGGCGTTGCCGTAAGTAAGCCCGTATTCATCCCAAAGCTTATTCTGAATGCTTTCAAGATCACTTTCCATTTTGGCTTTTTTGGCTTCCAGACGTCCCTGTTCCTCCTGAAGGGTTAAAGTAGCGGCATTATGCTCCGTCACCCTGTCCAGCATGCCCGAAAGCTCTTCCTCCAGGACTTTTGCCTCCTCGGAAACACTCTCCAGCTTAAGTTCCCGGCCCGTTTTCCCTTCCTTCAGGCGGGATATTTTACTGGTGACCCCGTCAATTTCGGCCCGCAGTTCGGTCATGCGCTCCAGATTTTTCTTTTTATCGGCCTCGCGCCTGGAAAGGTTGGAAGTAATACTTTCTTTTTCTTCATTGAGCAGCGCGATCTGTTCGTTGGTATTTTGAATGCTCTCGGCTATGGAGTTTACCGAAACCCGATAGTCATTGATACCGGTATGGAGCTCATCCCGTTTTGCCTGCTCATCCCGGTTCCGGGTTTGATGAGTCTGGATCTGCTCCTTTAACTTTTGTATTTCCTCTTCAATGGAATTAGCCTTTATGGTCTCCTCTTCCCTTTCGGTCCTGACCTTCTCCAGCTGCTGTTCAATTTCCAGCTCCTGCTGCTTTTGCAGTTCGATCCGGGCAGAGAGCTTTTTCATATTGTCCAGTATGCGGGAAACCTCACTCTCATCTCTTAAGCGCACCAATTCAAGATCCGAAAGTTTTTTCTGCTCCAGCTCCCGTTCCTGATAAAGTTCTTTAAGTGCGGCCTCTATTTTCTCTATTTCTCCATCCAGGCCTTTGAGCATACTCATGGCTGACTTTAATTCCTGCTCCAGCTCCTTTATAACGCGGTTTCTGCCGATAAGGCTGGAGGTTTTGCTGCCCATGCTCCCCCCCGTCATGGAACCTCCCGTATTAATCAGTTCTCCGTCGAGGGTTACGATTCGGAAGGAATAGGCGAACTGCCTGGCCATGGCAATGCCTGAATCCATATTATCTACCACTATGGTTCGCCCCAGAAGGTTTTTGAGGATATCCGAGAACCTTTCATCCCCCTTCACCTGATCGGCGGCTATACCTTCAAACCCTCTCATTTTCTGTATTCTGGAGAGTATGCCCGGTTCCAGTGTCCGGGATTTTACAGAGGTTATAGGTAAAAATGTGGCTCTTCCCATATGGTTGTTCTTGAGATATTCAATGGCCCGCTTTGCACAAAACTCGTCTTCCGCCACAATGTTTTGAAGGGCTCCGCCCAGAGATATCTCAATAGCTGTTTCAAAGCGCTCTTCAACCGTAATAAGCTGAGCCAGCGCACCGTGTATCCCGGCCAATTTTCTTTCATGGGAGGCCTGCATAATGACCTTTACGCTCCGGCTATAGCCTTCCATGCTCTCTTCCATATCAGAGAGCACCTTATGCCGCGATTCCAGCGATTGAACATTGCGTCTGGCATTTTCCTGCCTGCCCTTTAAATTTTGCAGGTTTTTTTGGGTTTCGGATACGGAAAGCTCCAATCCCTCAATATCTTTTTTGGACCGGGCAATCTCTTCTCTGTTTTTTCTTAAGGCGGCTTCCAGATCCTCCTTTTGCATGCTTTCCCGGTCCTTTTCCACCATGGACTGCCGGGTTTCCTGCTGGATCCGGCTTTTCAGCTGATTATAGTTCTCCGCGTCATTCTTGAGATTGTTCATGCGGATTTTGGCGTCGGATAAGCCGTCCTGCTTGTCCATAATAGCCTGTTTCGCTTGTTCTATCAGCTTCTCGCCCTCGTCCAGACGGGCTATAATGCCCGAAAGAATTGCCTCCGTTTCTTCCAGAAGCCTGGTGAAACGCTCCATATCCTTATTGAGCTGCAATATGCGCCTTTGTTTTTTCTCAATATCCGAACCCACCTGGGTGATGCGCTGCCGGATTGACTCAATATCCTCGCCGAAGTTTTCATTGTTTGAAATAAGGTTATTTATTTTTTCCTGGCATAAACGGATATGACCTTCATTTTTTTCAATATCGGTATCCAATGCATGAACCAATCCCCGGAGCTCTTCTATTTTCGCTTTCAGCTTTTCCAGGTTTTCATTCTTGCTGCGGTTTTTATTTTTAATATTTTCTATTCTGCGATTCTCTTCGTCGATTTGTTCTCTTATGATTTGAGTCTGATCCTCGACCTCACCCATTTTCTTCTTCAGCTTATCTATGTTTTCCAGGAATAGGGTAACCTCAATGCCTTTTAGCTCATTGCTCAAGTCGATATATTTTCTTGCGGTCTCTGCCTGCTGGAATAAAGGGCCGATCTGGCTTTCCAGCTCCAGTAAAATATCATTGATCCGCAGCAGGTTCTGGCTTGTATTTTCCAGTTTTCGTTCTGCTTCCTTCTTCCGGGCTTTGTATTTTGTGATGCCCGCCGCTTCTTCGAAGACCAGACGCCGTTCTTCAGATTTTGTACTCAAAATCTCGTCAATACGGCCCTGCCCAATAATAGAATAGCCCTCCCGGCCCACTCCGGTATTCATAAATAATTCCTGAATATCCCTCAGGCGGCATTGGGTTTTGTTGACACAATATTCACTTTCGCCTGACCGGTACATCCGGCGCGATACAGTCACTTCGGTGTAATCAACCGGCAATATATGATCCGAATTATCGATGGTAAGTGCGACATACGCAAATCCAACCGGCTTGCGGTGCTGTGTCCCTGCAAAAATCACGTCTTCCATTTTGCTTCCGCGCAAGGTCTTGGCGCTCTGCTCGCCCAGCACCCATCTGACCGCATCGGCAATATTGCTTTTGCCGCTGCCGTTAGGACCTACCACCGAGGTAAGCCCCTTATTAAAATGTAAAACGATTTTATCTGCAAAAGATTTAAAACCTTGTATTTCTAATGATTTTAAATACAAAACCTAACACCTCGTGTCATTTACTGCAAAACAATTATGATTGTATCACAGCTTAGTTAAATCTCATATCCACAATACCTTGATTTTCGTTAAAGGAGACATTGCAGCCGAGATACAAGCGTCCACAGGCTTCTCTTGCCGCTTTGCTGCAATCAAATCCGATGCTCTTATAATTTTCCACCTTAACAGTGATATTGTGGGTTCCCCTCCCTACCCGGTCCACCACAAAGTCCACAAACTCTTTGTGGCCGGGTACCGTAAGATTATTGTATGTATAATAGTTCAGCTCAGTTCCGCTGCAAACAGGGTACTTCTTATTGTCCCATTCATGGTCGATCTTCATTTCATCGTCTGTGAGATTAAAATAATGATAATTTAACGCCCTGCTCCCATCCTGCATCACCGGATCATCCCAGGTAACATCCAATTGATAATACTCGCCATTGACCTTTACAATATTCCAGGCATGTCCTACATTTCTGGAGGACCCGGTTACAATATAGCAGTCCACCCCGGTCCGGTCTAAGAGGAGCTTGGCGGCTTCCGCATAGCCTTCACAGACGGCAGTTTCCAGGCATAGCGCACCGTAAGCGTTAAAAGACTCAGTCGGGATCTCTCCAGCTTCATAACCGGCAAGATCATAATCACAATTGTTGATGATGTAGTCATGGATGGCCAACTCTTTCTCATAATCACTCATATCGGGCTGTATGATCTGATCCAGTATGGAGTCCAGCTTTCGCAAGAGAAGCTCACTATGATTCTTGGAAATGTCTTTGCTCCGGTTGTACTGGAAGGTCAGCTTTCCGGAAGATGAATAAGTGCAGCCTGCGTAATAAAGGATTTCAGGGTTGTCCCACACACATTTTTCGACTATTTCAAACACCTCTCCGGCCGTGTCCGTATAGGCCGTAATGGGTAAATAAACACAGTCTTCCTGGCTATATAAGGCATCCAGGATCATATAGTAAACCCGGTCATAAGCAGTCGGCCTCGGGATGGCCGGTGTCCCGGCAGAAACCGCCTCGATGCTGTTCGGGTTATTGTAACGGACCAGCTTTTGTGAAAAAGCCTTATCCGCCGACACAGCGCCTGACCGGACCATATTCTCAATAAGAATTTCTCCCGTGGAGCAGCTGGCATAGAGTGCCGTATAAATCATGCCCACGGCGTCATTTTTCAGCATTTGCTGTTTGTTGAAAGAGGAGACTTCCGGGGCATTGAGCCCGCCTTTTTCAGAAAGGGTTTTCAATGACGTCAGATAGCTCTTGCCTTCCATACCATATCCCAGCCGTCTTAGGATCATCGTTGCAAAAGCGGTTCCATCCAATGGATCCAAAGGCCCAAGGGTGGACGCCGATGTCCCCTTTACGATTCCGTTCTTCACCGCATAGGCCATATACCGCCTGGCCCAGGGTGAAATTAAACGGCTGTCGGAATACCGCGCCAAAACATTATCTGCCTCCGTGGAAGACATGTTCAGTACTTCAACACGTTTCCCAAAAAAATTCAGAAGCAGCGCAACTCCAATCTGACGATCAAGCTTTGCCCCCAAATCCGGAATAAACACTTCAGCCGATGTTCCGGTATAAAGCCCCAGGCGGTGAAGCAGCCAGGCTTCCGGCTCATATGTATAGGGCGTCTCGGCCATGGATTGGGGAACTGCAGCGATGAGGGTGCAATATATCAATAAAAAGGCAACACCGGTTTTAATCTTTCTCATTTTTTTATCCTTAAAATTCTGGTACTTATTTAATTTTACTATCTATTGTAAAACAACAGGGTTTTCGGATACCCGTTCGCCATCTTCAGTTTTCCCTAACAATAGGTGATCCTACTATAGTATAGCGTTTCATAGGCATTCCCGGCAAGCCAAATTACATTTGCCGGGGAATATGCTCACACTCATGAGCGAAATCAAAGATTTCGAAAACGCTGAATCATAATAACGCCGAAAAGCGGCAGAGTGATGCTTCGGTACGTCAGCGGAGCAGGA
>DOHN01000077.1:0-1863 GCA_003535195.1 Ruminiclostridium sp. | reverse complement strand
TATGAAACATCACTCATGGCGCTAAAGCATGTAATCAAATGATGAGGCCCGTGAACCTTGCCGTATTCACACTAAAAAAGCGAGCAGATTGTTCCTGCCCGCCTTCTTGCCAAAGCTTCAGCCTCTGTCGGCCAGCTTCACATACTGCATTTTCTTTCTGATATTTTTATAAGCAGGGCGAATGATTTTGCAGCCGTTTAAATGCTCTTCAATAATATGGGCACACCAGCCGACAACGCGGGAAATGGCAAAGATTGGTGTATTCATTTCCACAGGAATACCCAGTAGATCATATACCAAACCCGAATAGAAGTCTATGTTGGCGCACATGGGCTTATCAATGTTTCTCAGCTCTCTGAAGACCTGGGGAGCCAGTTCCTCAACCTTTTTGTGAAGTTCAAACTCCTCCAGCCTGCCCTTTTGCTTGGCAAGAATCTCCGCTTGATTTTTCAAAAGGATGCAGCGGGGATCCGACAGGGTATAAACTGCGTGCCCCAGGCCATATATCAGGCCCGTATGGTCAAAAGCCTGTTTTTTCACCAACCTGGTAATATAGTCGCGAATCTGGGCATCACTTCCCCAATCCTTGACCTCACGTTTCATCTCATCCATCATGCCGATTACTTTATTGTTGGCGCCGCCGTGCTTCGGACCTTTCAGGCTGCCTATGGCTGCCGCTACGGAAGAGTATATATCCGTTCCGGAAGAGGAGACCACATGGGCCGCAAAGGTCGAATTATTTCCGCCTCCATGCTCTGCATGAAGCACCAGGGCCAGGTCCAATATCTTGGCTTCCAGACTGGTATACTCACCCGAGGGCCGCAAAAGCTTCAGAATATTTTCGGCAGTACTGAGCTCGGGGCTCGGGTTATGGATATAGAGGCTTTTCCCATCCAGATAATGGGCTTTTGCCTGATAGCCGTAAGCGGCCATAATAGGGAATTTTGCAATGAGATCCATGCTCTGTTTCAGGAGGTTTTTCACGCTGGTATCATCAGGGTTATCATCAAAGGAATACATCACCAGCACCAGGCGGGCAAGCTTATTCATCACGTCCTTGCTGGGGGCACTCAAAATATTGGCCCTCACAAAGTCATCCGGAATGGTCCTGTTATTGCTCAGTATATTGGTAAACTTATCCAGTTCATTTTCCGTGGGCAGAGCCCCGCATAGAAGCAAATAAGCGCATTCCTCAAAGCCAAAGCGGTCCTCCGACAGAAATCCGTCCACAAGGTCATAAATATCCAGGCCCCTGTAGGTCAGCCGGCCCTGAACAGGTACTTTTTCATTCTCATCGATCACATAAGCATGGACATCACCGATCTCAGTCAGGCCGACTAGTACGCCGGAACCGTCTTCATTGCGAAGGCCGCGCTTTACATTATATTTATCGTATACACCAGGTCTGAACCTGTTTTTGATCTCAGCCGTTTCACCGACAGTCGCAAAATAATTATTGATTTCCACTTTAGACATTTCACTATACATAATCGGTCCCTCCCATAAACTCATCTATTTCTCTCGGAACTTTTGATATTTTCCGGTACATTTATTGATAGGGATGTTGAATTTATTTTGTATCATTGTATACAATTACAATATGCACGTCAAGAGAATTTTGCAATTTTGATTTTTAAAAATTTCATTTTTACATAATAAATGATAAAAAGGCCCCCTGGCTCCGTTCTCTTGTGAATTTGCACTAAATACGCAATATACACTTATTGTCCCGCTTTTTTTGAAAGAAAACCCAAAAGGCAATTTCATTGTTTTATGAAATTTTACTTTTATATTATGCCATTTATCATAAAAAAAGAATAAAAAGAAACCCTTGCATTCCAAGGATTGCAAGGATTTCTTTCT
>DOHN01000092.1:19995-21704 GCA_003535195.1 Ruminiclostridium sp. | reverse complement strand
TTCTGGTTCTGTCTGAAAACAGCGGCTGTTGCGCTGGTTCTGATAGCCGCAGCAGGTTTTTTATTCGCTCCTCAAATTATCAGCCTTTTCCGGAAAGAGGACCTTGAGGTCATTGCTATCGGCGCCAGAGCGCTCCGCCTCCAATGTATTACCTTCCCGCTGCATTCATGGATTATTATCAGCAATATGATGTTCCAAACCATCGGTGAATCCAAAAAATCTTCTGTTATCGCACTTGCGCGCCAAGGCCTCTTTTTTCTCCCCCTCATCCTTGTTCTGCCTCCGCTGTTGGGCATTTTAGGCATACAGCTCAGCCAACCCATTGCGGACATATTTACCTTTCTTGTTGCCATTCCTATGACAAGCAGCGTCCTGAGCGAATTGAATAAACTTGGAAAAGAGGAGAGCCAGCTATGCTAGAAGATAACACCAGTATGACACAGCCGGACTATATCAATCGTGTCATTTCCTATTTATATCGTTACGGACAACGATTTTTAGTAAAAAAATTTAACGAATACGGCCTGCCTTTTGAAGTCGGACAGCTTCCCTTCATTATGCAAATTTATAGAAATCCCGGCATCACCCAGGAAGGAATATCTGCCAACGCTGTCATGGATAAGGGGACCACCGCGCGGGGTGTCAAGCGGCTGGAAAAGCTGGGACTGGCGGCCAGGGAAACCGATTTAAGAGACAGGCGCGTCAACCACATTTATCCGACACCGGCCGCCCTGGAAATAAAGGACTGGGTTTTCCGGATCATTGATGAACTCCATCAGGTCCTGTATCGCGGCCTCAGCGAGGACGAGATTCCCCTGGCTGTTTCTTTGCTGTTTCGTATGAAGGATAATATGAAAGACTATTTTTCCAATAATTAGCCCCGCCTTTGGTGTTCTGCCTTCAGCCTCCGGATCCTGATTGCATATTGAAAGCCTGATAAGTCCTACTTTTTTATTTACACTATATGGTTACCCATTTTTAATCTTAACCCTGGGGTAAAAAACTTTTTTTGGGTGCTGCGCAAATGGGACATTTCCAATCCGATGGCAAATCTTCAAAGGCTGTTCCTGCTTTGATATGATGTTCAGGGTCACCTTCCGCCGGATCATACAGATAGCCGCAAATGGGGCAGCGGTAGACCCGGGCATCCTGGCCCTGATTTTCCTGTGAAGCGTTTTCTTCCGTCCCTCTGTAGGTAGGCGCGTTTTTCGGCGTGGTTCCTTTTTTCACTTCATGATAGTAGGCATATGTCATGGGCTTACCCTTGTGTAAAACCCTCGCATCAGAAAGTTCGCCTATAAACATGGTATGGGTTCCAAGGTCCACTTCCCGGCTGACCTTACATTCCAAATAACCGATGCAATGCTCTGTAAGCACCGGAGAACCTCCTTCAGCCGTTATTGTTTGAACCCCTTCAAATTTATCAGTATCTTTGCCGCTCCGGAACCCAAACAACCCCACCAATTCCATGGGGGTATCCTGTGCTAAAATCGAAACGCAAAAACGACCGCCTTCCCGAATGATTCCATGGGTGAAATTCTATCCAATTAAAACCTGTTATTGCAAGACAAGAATCATCTGTGCTGTTGATTTCTATACAATTTTTCCTGCGATGTTTATCATATATCAAAGCAAAATTATCTGCTGGTTGATTATATATCACGGTGTAAATATACTATGATTATGAAAGATATTCAACATCATGTTTA
>DOHN01000092.1:18176-19959 GCA_003535195.1 Ruminiclostridium sp. | reverse complement strand
AAAACCGTATTGGCTATCTGGCCATTCTTTTTTGCTCCACTGGCAGCAGTTACCACATATAACCCATAAGTGATATCAAATAAAGCTTTATTGTCCATATATTCCATCCTTTCCATTGTTCGTTCTTCCAATAAATTCGGAGAATTGGCTTCAATAGANNATATGGCAATCAAGTATTTGGTCACAGGTGCCGCCGGCAACCTTGGAAACAGTATTGTACATGAGCTTGCATCCCAGGGAAAAAATGTGCGTGCCCTTGTGCTGCCGGGCGACAAAGCAGCCTGCCGTATTCCCGCAGGTATTGAAATATATGAAGGCAATGTTTTAAATCGTGATGAAATAAAGAAATTCTTTGAGGTACCCAAAGGTACCGAGATTATCATTATCCATTCGGCAGGGATTGTTGCAACCGTATGGAATTATGTAAAGGCGGTCTATGATGTTAATGTTCAGGGCACTTTTAATATCGTAAAGCAATGCATTCAGTCAAAGGTAAAGAAACTGATCTATATCAGCTCGGTACACGCTATTCCGGAACTCCCGAAGGGCCGGATCATAACCGAAGTCGCTGAATTTAACGCGGATCAGGTGGCCGGATTCTATGGCAAGACAAAAGCAGAAGCGTCACAGATCGTGATGGATGCAGTCAGGGAACGAAATTTGAATGCCACGCTGATATTCCCAACCGGGCTGTGCGGTCCCAATGACTATGCCTTCGGGCATATATCCCAGCTGCTCATGGACTGCGCAAAAAATCGCCTGCCGGCAGGCATCGAAGGCGGATTTGATTTTGTGGATGTGCGAGATGTAGCGGCCGGCGTTGTCTCGGCCTGCGAAAAAGGTGCTTGCGGCGAGGGCTATATTTTAGGCAACCGCTACGTACCTGTCCGGGAAATTTTACAGCTTGTGCATGAGCTGGCGGACTCAAGGCCTATAACTTATATGTTCCCGGCATGGACGGCCCGGATGCTTGTTCCTTTTTTCGGTGTTTATTATAAACTTAAAAAACAGCCGCCGCTTTTTACAAAATACTCCCTCTATACTTTAAGGAGCAATTCCCTCTTTTCCAGCGAAAAGGCCAAGCGGGAGCTCGGATTTACTGTCCGCCCTTTTCAGGAGACCATCTCCGATGCGCTCAAATGGCTAAAGGCTGAAGGGAAGATATAGCTTCGGCTTTTTGCCTTGTTATTTTCAAAAAACCCGGTATGGCCTAGAGAACAGCCTCAGTATGTAAAAAAGATTCATAGCGATTAGATGCCTGCTGTTGTGCGGATTCGCGGATATCATTAATTTCTTGAAAATGATCAATTAGCACCTTTACTATGTTTCCGTCGATGGCCTCACTTGCGACCATATCCTTAAGAGCATGTATGGCGTGCTGGTCATCCATGCCTTTGCGATAGGGGCGTGACTCTGTGATTGCGGTAAATATATCGGCAACAGCCATAATCCGTGATCCCAGAGTAAGGCTGTCTCCTTTGATATGAAATGGGTATCCGCTGCCGTTCAGCCGTTCATGATGAAAGGCTGCCCATGTTTTGATGGTCTCAAATTGCGGGATGGTATCCAGCAGCTGATAGGTATAATAGGTGTGGGACCGTATCTCATTGAATTCGTCCTCGTTCAGCTTTGCAGGCTTTTCCAGAACATCGTTGCTGATGGCCAGTTTTCCTAAATCGTGCAGGTAACCGGCAATAAGCATCATTTTGCATTCAAGGGGAGAGAATCCGATCATCTCGGCAAGCCTTTGGGAGGTTTTGGCCACCCCGGCAGAATGGCGTGC
>DOHN01000092.1:17176-18055 GCA_003535195.1 Ruminiclostridium sp. | reverse complement strand
CGGTGAATTTGCTTCTAAAGTCTATGATATGCGAAAACACGTAGGATAAGTCAATTACATCATCAATATCCAAAACCAGAATATTAAATATTCCTTCGGGCAATTTCCTAATGGAGTCCCGGGATATTAAATCAAGCCAGATATATTCCTTTCTGCTCAATTGATTTAAGGCCTCGACAATGGGAGGTGCAAAAACAGTGCCCTTGTTATAATTAATATAACCCAGTATTTCCGGAAGCTGAGACAATATATTTTGCGTTGTTTTTATTCTGGCGCAGGTACGGTCTGCCAAATGGATGATATGACTGCCGAAAGGTACGGCATTGCCCATATAAACTATACCTTCTCCGTTCCGCCATGGCAGATGATGGTACCTTATAATGTTGGCAGCCTCTTTCATGGGCTTGAATTCCTCAAGAAGATTTGCCCCTATATAACCGTGATTATAGATCGTCATCGGCTCGGTTTCTATAATTGCCAGTCTTTCGTCAACTGAAAGGGCGCCTACATCATGGACCAACGCCGCGTGAAAAATATTCTCCCGTTCCGATGGAGCAAGGCAGAGTTGTTCAGCCAACCGGTAAGAAAGATACGCAACCTTTTGCTGGTGATTGGTAAGGGTATTGGAAACCAATTCCTGCGCATTGGAAATACACAATAAAAGCTCCTGAAGATCTATTCTGAATTTATCCATAAAAGTTCCCTTCAATTGTATCAATAAGAAATGTTAGCCAAATCCACATTAAGATTTGTATCTATTCAATTATATATTTTTCCAGCCTCTGCAACAATATATATTTATTTTTACTTTGATTCGCGCCGCTCCGCAATCAAGTTCCGCTTCTGCACTTTAACGTTGCTCCGGCACTAAATTACAAA
>DOHN01000092.1:14780-17059 GCA_003535195.1 Ruminiclostridium sp. | reverse complement strand
TCCGGCACTAAATTACAAATTAAAGTATTTTTAATATCCCCAGTCATCCACTCTCCATTTGCTTGAGCGGTCATCCCTTATGAGTATCCACATCCAGTTATTATAGGTATAATCAGGCTCAAGGCTGCCGTCTCCGCCATTCGGCTGAACATAGAAATCACTGAGCAGGATGATGGCATTGTCCCGCAAAGCGCCGTATAAATAGGAAGGAATGCGCTTATCGGATTCCGCTTCATCATACCAGAGATTGATCAGTTCACAGCCTTTAAACTCAGCGGCGAATTTCTTTTTAACGCTTGTGATTGCTGCGTCAATTTCTTCATCGCTGAATTTAGTGCTTCTCTTACTAATTTGGTATACACTCCATATCCTATCCCTATTGCTTTGCATTTGCACAAGCCATATCTCGTCCCCCATTTTAAATAAACGGTATTTGTCCGACAGCACATACATGATCCGAGATGAAGAGCTAATGCCGCTGATATCAGGAACACCTATGTCGATCTCAAACATAGCCGCCCACTCTTGGTCTGAGATCTGCTGCTCATTCCATTCAATGAGCGAAATGATCTCGAGTATTTCCCCCGTCTTTTCGTCAATAACGGTAAAGCTGTTCTCACCGATTACATATAAGCAGCCAGTGCTTTTAAACGGGTAATAGGAACTTAAGGGATTCATATATAAGCATTTATTAAAGACATAGGTCGCAAAAAAGGTATCCCCCCCGCTTAAATCAGGACCAGAGCTTTCATTAGGCTGTTCTATTTCACTCAATTGAACTTCATTGGCATTAGGAAGCGGGCTAACTTCCGGATTTGTCAATAAACACACGCCTGCTGTTATTGCAGCCGCCAGAGCTATAAATATGACCCAAAACGCAGGTTTCTTATAATTCAATATATTTTTTACCCGAGTCTTTGTACCGCTTTCACCAAATGCCAGCGGACTTCCGGCCAGAATAGGGCGTTTCATTGCAAGATGCACAAGGGCTGCACTATACGCAGCTTTTTCCCCGGCACCAAGCTCCCGCACCACACGCTCGTCACAGCTCATTTCCAAATCACGGCTCATGAGCCAGAATGAGAGCCACATAAAAGGGTTGAACCAGTGAACGGACAACACCAGAAAAGCGAAGGGCTTTATCAAGTGGTCAACCCTTCTAATATGAGTCCGCTCATGACGCAAAACGTATTCCCGCTCTTTATCATCAAGCCCGACCGGCAAATATATTTTTGGCTTAAAAAATCCGCACACAAAAGGAGAATTGATTTCATCAGTTTCATAAACATTATCCTGCAGCAGAGTAGCGGTAGAAATCCTGTAATTCAGCCTCAAATAAGATACTGCGCTGTAAATAAACATGACGGCCATGCCGGCAATCCAGATACAAGCGGCAAAAAACAGGATTATTTGCATGGGATTGGCGCTCGCCGCCGGAACCGCCTGCGGCAGTGAGTTGTTGATGGTCCCGCTGATGTTCGTTGACCCGATATCCACCGCCGGCCTGGACATCAGCCCGATGTCTGCCGGGATATACTCCATGCCCCCATTTACCGGCGCAGGTACCCGAAAGCGATTGAAAAGAGAAAACGCTGACGAAAAGGAAATGGGGCAAATAAGCCGAAACAGCACGATGCCCCAGAGGGAATAGGATATCCACCTGGGCGCACGTTTCAATAAAGCACGCAGTATGAGCACAACGGGCAATACGTAAGCTGCGGTGATGCTCATATTGAGGATTTTCAAGAATAATGCTTCCATTATGAGCGCCTCCTATACTCGTCAATCATCTGCTTAATTTGCTCAGCCTCTTCACAGCTGAGCTTCTTGTTGCCCAGGAATGCTGCGATGAACTGCGGGAGCGAGCCGTCGAAGCTGCGTTCTACAACCTGACGGCTTTCGGCTCGCTGTACCTGCTCGCGCCCTATAAGTGAAGTGACGATGGTATTTTCGTTCTGCAGCAGTCCTTTATCACAAAGGCGCCTGAGTACCGTGTATGTCGTCGTACGCTTCCAGCCGAGCCGAGTCTCCGCCATTTTGCAAAGATCCGGCGAACTGACAGGCTCCGCCTCCCACACGATTAAAAGCAAGCGAAAATCTGCATTGCTCAGCTTCAATTCATATCCCACAAGAAACCCTCCAGTCGAAATGTTTAGACACTCTCAGTCTAACTCTTTAGACCGAGAGTGTCAATGGGTCTTTGGGAATTTTTTAGCAATAATCATAATGACTTCGAAAAGCGACAAAGTGAGGTTTTAGTGCGTAAGCGGAGCAGGATT
>DOHN01000092.1:2841-14613 GCA_003535195.1 Ruminiclostridium sp. | reverse complement strand
ATTTTCCTGAGGGCGCACAAAACATCACTCATGGCGCTAAATTATGAGTTGAACCTTCGTATTAAAAAAGCCTCGCTTTCAGGCTGCAGGGCTTATGCCATTACTTCCTGATAAACGGGGCTTTTTTCATCGTTCAATCAATTTGCTTTTTCCTCACAAATTTTCATTGCGAAGGGCATCGATGGGATTTTCCTTGCGGATTTTGCTTATGGAATACAGCATTGTGGCAAAGACTACTGCAAATACGCTGAATACAGCTATCACAAGGGCCTGCCATGGAATATAGAAGCTGGCGGTATAACCTGCGCTTATGCTTTTATATATCAGGAAGGTTACTCCCACCGATACCGGAAGCCCATAAAGCAGGGACTTGGCGCCATAGAGCCAGCACTCGAAGTTCATCATCCTGCTAAATCCCTTCTGGGTCATACCGACGGATTTCAGCATGGCAAACTCTCTTCTCCGAAGCATGATATTAGTGCATATGGTATTAAACACATTCGCCACTGCGATCAACGAAATCAATACAATGAACCCGTAGGAGAACACATTCATAACCAGTATGAGATTCCGTTCCATTTCGGTTGATGCCGCATAATCATACAAGCCTTCGGTTCCCATGCTCCGGGCAGCCAGAACCTCTGCCATCTTGTCATAGACCGCTCCGTGGTTTTTGGCGGTAAAATACATGGTGATCTGGCTATCGCCCATTTGAGGTAAAACCTCATCCATAAGGCTCATCGGATACATCACCGTAACACTGGCCTGGTTGTAGTTGCCGTTAACGCCGGTGGGCAGGGTATCCAAAACCGCGCCGATCCTTACCGGAAAGCGGAGGTAATAGTCTTCTATGCTTCCCGGGGTTTCCGGGTTTTCAAGATCCTGTCGTTCCTCCTCGGTAAGCGCATTAAATCTTTCCTGGTCCAGAACAAGGAGGTCAAACTTTGGCTGATCCATTTTAAAGACCTTGTAACTTTTATATTTCTGCTCATTGTAGTCGAAGAACTGGGTAGTGGAAAGAGCAATGCCGACAGGATCACCTTTTTTCATAAACACCGCCGGATCAAGGCCGTTGTCATTCAAAAATTTCAAGTAGGTTTCGTCATCCACTCCGTAAAAAAATGCATGTCCATTACCTTCTTCATGCTCTTTGATATATTCTCCCGTGAGGTATTCCTCCGGAATATCCGGTTGACAGTACTCCACGTAAGTAAAACTGGATTCTTTCACACCCGCGACATTCTTTAAGCTGTCATAAGTCTCCAAAGCAGCAGAGTCCTCACCGGCACCGCGATCCATACTAAATACGATATCATAATTTTGGGTCTCAAATACATCTCCAACGCTGTCCTTAAGGTATGCGCTGAAAGAGCTGGCGGAGATGAAGAGAACGATACTCATAAACAGGGATACCACCGTCGCCCTATACTTTCTCCTGTTGCGCTTAAAGTGTTTCCGGGCAATCATCCCTTCCAGTCCGAACAGCCGGTAGATGAGCCTGGAGGTTTTTATCTTCTTTGCCTTGGCAGTAATATCATAGGACTGGCGAATCGCCTCAATAGCTGTAATTTTCGAAACGCGCCTCGAAGGTATCCAGGCTGAAATGATCACGGTTATAAAGGCCACCGCGCCCGCGATTATGATGGACCACAGATTTACATGCAGGGAAAAAGAAATTCCCCGGGCATTTGAATAAAGGCTTGAGAATATGTCCCCTACTAAGGCCAGAGTAACACCTATACCAAGAATGCCCGAGAGTATGCCCAGAGGGATTCCGATGCTGCTTACAAAAAACGCCTCAAAGAACACACTGTTTTTTATCTGCTTTCTTGTAGCCCCAATGGAAGACAGCAGGCCAAATTGTTTTGTCCTCTCACTGACCGATATGGAAAAGGCGTTGTATATAAGCGAAACAGAACCAAACATAATAATTCCTATCAGGATGGCCGCAAGGCTGTAAAGTACCTGAAAAAAGGAATCATACCGGGCTTCTCCGCTAAAAAGAAGCACATCGGAGTTTGCCAAGGCTGCAGAAAAGCCCTCGCCATTTGACTGCTGGTTGAGATATTTATATACCTTCCCGGGATCCTGCATCTTAAAATATGCATTAAAGGTCATATGAGGCCCGGGGTTTACGTCCTGAACCGTTATGGCCGTATATCCCGGGGCGGAATAGTCCTCAAAACTGGGCCGCTCATAAAATCCTACTACTGTGTAGCTGCGGTTCTCACGAATCACGAGCTCTTCAGTTTGCCCCTTTTCCCCGTTCAAGTATGGGTTGTGCTGGTCCAAAACAGTTCCTTCGGATACCCGGTCACCAATGGCAAGATCAAGAAGGTCCCCCAGAGAATTGCTGACTCCCCCGTTTGTTTTCAGGTGCGCGGGCAAAATAAGTTCCGACGGGTTTTCAGGAAGGCGTCCCGAAACAAGGTGTATCGGCATGGTATCCTTGAATGCCGTATCCACACCAAGAATGTGAAGATAGGGCTTATATTCGTTCCCTCTTTCCTGAAGGGCGGCGTAGCCGATATTTTGTGCCAGTGCCAGCTGATTTATTTCATCATTGCCTTTAAGCTCCGACACCTTTTCAGAAGTTGCCGCATACAGGCATCCATGCCAGTCTCCCTCCTCACTGATGACCACATTCATCATAAAGTTCTGAAGACTGGAAATAAAGGTTGTGACAGCGGTAAACATGGCTGCACTGAGAATAATGCCGATGATGGTGACTAGAGTTCTGGTTCTGTTTTTTTGAAGGGTCTTTAATGTGACCTTATGGAAGATGTTCATCGGCTGATCACCTCATCCCGGATGATTTTCCCATCCTCAATGGCCATGATGCGGTTTGCCTGAAGGGCTATATTTTCATCGTGGGTGATGATAATTAAGGTCTGGTTATATTTCTTATTGGAAAACTTTAAAAGCTCCACAATCTCCTGGCTGTTCTTTCGATCCAGATTTCCTGTGGGCTCGTCGGCCAGAACCACCGCAGGAGCATTCATAAGAGCTCTTCCAATGGACACTCTCTGCTGCTGGCCCCCGGACAGCTGATTGGGCAGGTGATTTTCCCGGCCCTTTAAGTTCAATGTGGTAAGAAGCTCTTCCAGGCGCTTTTCATTGACCTTTCTTTGGTCCATAAGGACCGGCAGGGTAATGTTTTCTGTCACGTCGAGAACCGGGATCAGATTATAGAACTGATAGATAAGGCCTACCTGCCTGCGGCGAAAAATGGCCAGCTGTTCATCGTTTTGTTCGTAGACATTAACCCCATCCATAAATACTTTGCCGGAAGTGGGTTTATCCACACCACCCAAAATATGCAAAAGCGTAGACTTGCCTGAGCCCGAGGGGCCGATTATTGCAATGAATTCACCTTTTTCAACACTGAAGGACATACCGTCCAAAGCCCGGACGATATTATCGCCGGATCCGTAAATCTTGTTCAAATTTTCAACTCGTAATATTTCCATTTTAATCCTCCGATTTCAGTTTACGTATTAATTCTACCTTGTCAAGGTGACATGGCAGTGACTTTAAAGTGACAAAACTGTCATATTGGGATTGTTCGGAGGCTACGACTATATAATTCCTTTATAGAAGCGTATTGTGAATTGGGCCCCTGCGCCGGGTTTATTCTCCGCCTTGACCGTGCCGTTTTGCTCTGTCACAATCATCCGGGCCAGGGCCAGGCCAATGCCAAAGCTCTGGCTATTTGAATTTTTCCCTTTATAAAACCGTTCAAAAAGATGGGGCAGATCCGCGTCGTCAATGCCGCTCCCGCTGTCTGAAATGGCGATCTCGGTATAGACTGCGTTCTGTTCTGCTTCAACCTCAATAATCCCGCCTTTGGGGGTATGCTCCAGACAGTTTTTAAGAATATTGGAAACGGCCTCCACCGACCATGCAAGGTCGCCTAAGTAGAACGCCCCGCCTTTTATGCTTGTCTTCAGTTCCTGGCCCCGAAGCTCCATAGGTATGGCAAGGGGTTGGACAGCTTTTTTGATCAGCGCCGAAACCAGTACCTTTTCTTTCTTAAAACGGGTCATACCAGCTTCCAGCCGGGACATTTTCAGAAGCGTTGAAATCAGCCAGTCGATTCTGGAAAGGAGTTTTTTCAGCTCCTGGATAAGCGTCTTCCTGCGTTCCAGCTCCAATTCAGGACTTTGCAGCAGGGACACGATAATATTGATGGAGGTTAAGGGTGTGCGGATCTGGTGAGAGATATCCGCTATTGAATCGGCAAGATAGGTTTTATCCTTTCTCAGGGCCCCGGCCTGTTCCTTAAGCCGAATGGTCATTTTCGATATTTCGCTTTGGAGAATGGACAATTCTCCTTCGGCATATTCGTCCAGATGTATGGACTCTTTTCCGTGGAGGACAAGGTCAATCTCCCGGCTTAGCTTCTCTATATTTTTATAGCGTTTTTTGGTCGAAATCAAATAGACGGCATCAAATAGAAAGCAAAGGCAAAAAGCAAATAAACCATAGCCTGTTCCCAAAATCAGGCCCAGGACTATGGCAGCCACTGTAATTCCCAGGAATATCAGAAAACTTCTTTTAACCTCGGGATTTCTTAATAAGCTCATGGAATACCCCATGCCTCCTGTCATCATGATCAAACATCCGGGGCTTAAATAAACCTCAATCTCCCACCTTGTAGCCCAGGCCCCTGATCGTCTTTATGATGGAAGGATTTTGGGGATCGTCCTCAATTTTATCTCGAAGCCTCTTAATGTAAACCGTAAGAGTATTATCATTGACGAATTCTCCGGCAATGTCCCAGATTTCCTCCAGGAGCTTGGCCCGGGAAAGGAGAATTCCCCTGTTGTTTAAGAATACCAGTAAAAGCCGGTATTCCAGTACCGAGAGGAAGATTTCCTTCCCATGCTTATGAACCGTTCCCTTTACGGTATCCACCTTTAATCCATCCAGTTCAATAAGCGGCTGGGTATTGCCGGTACGCCTTAAGACGCTTTTTATCCGGGATACCAATTCCCTGGGCCGGAACGGCTTATTCACATAGTCATCGGCCCCCATATCCAGGCCCGTCACAACACTGTATTCATCATCTGAAGCGGTCAGGAAAATAACGGGGATATCGGTGTTGCTTTTAATATAGGAGCACACGGCAAAGCCGTTGCCATCCAGCAAAGATACATCCAGAAGGACCAGATCATACCGGTTTTTCTCTATTTTGCTTATGGCCTGCTTCTGCCCGGCTGCCGATTCTACGATAAAATCCTCGCCTTTAAGGTACTCGGACAAATTATCCACTATGCTCTTGTCATCTTCAACAAGAAGTATCTTTGTCATGCTTTCACCTGCTAAATCATGTTACCAGTATAAACGAAATTTCTAAAAAATCAATTTATACACAATGCCATAGTCACCTGGATTCACTGTTTAAACGCTTCAGTTCTTTATCAATTATACCCTTATCCAGCCGTTCAAACAGAATAGAAATCTCCGGCAGGCGAACCCCCGCATGGACGCTCTGAAATGCCCATCCATTTTTCAGTCCAAGCCAGCTGCATATTCTTTCTGAGGTACACGGCAAGAACGGATAAAGCAAAATCGCAAGATTGGCAATGATTTGCACACAGTTAAATAAAGTGTCACAGCAATGCTCTTGGTTTTCTGTCCGCGTTTTCCATGGCTGGTTTGCATCAAAATACTTATTTCCGGAACGTACAAAATTAAATATGGTATCCAGCGCATCTTTCAGCTGCCCATTTTCGATTCTCGGACCGGCCTTTTCATATAAATCCGCAATCTCATTCTGAATAACAGGATCCGGCCTCCCCTGCGGCACGATACCACCAAAATAATTTTTGATGAACGCAAGCGTCCGGTTTATGAAATTGCCATAGGCGCCGACCAGCTCGCTGTTATTGCGTTCCACAAATTCCCGCCATGAAAAGTCGGTATCCCGTTTTTCAGGCCCGTTAGCAATAAAAAAATATCGCAGGGAATCAGGGTTATAGCGAAAAGCGATATCCTTTGCCCAAATTGCCCAGTTTTGGCTGGTTGAGATTTTTCGGCCTTCAAGGGTCAGGTATTCGCTGGAGATAATGTCATCCGGCAAGCGCAAATTGCCGCCATGCCCCAATAGAAGCGCAGGTAATATGATGGTGTGGAATGGGATATTATCTTTGCCATGAACATAATAATGGCGGGCATTTTTGCCGAACAGCTCCGAAAATGATTCTCCCCGCTCACGGCAGACCAGCGAACTTGCCGAAAGATAGCCCAGAACATTCTCTGCCCAGATGTAAATTTTTTTATGCTCGAAGCCCTCCTTGGGAACGTCAATACCCCAGTCCAGATCCCGTGTTATGGCCCGGTCGCGCAGGCCTTCGTCAATATATCTTTTCGTAAAGGCAATGGCATTTTTTCGCCAGCGTGCGTGTTTATTGAGATAGTCGACAAGCTCGTCATGCAATTTGGAAATGGCGATAAAAAGCTGTGTAGCTTCTCCAAAAATCAGCGCACTTCCGCAGTCAGCACACCGTGCGTCTAAAATTGTATCGGCTTCCAAAATCGTACCGCAAGCGTCACACTGGTCACCTCTTGCTGTTTCACCGCATGCAGGGCACCGGCCTATAATTAGGCGGTCGGTCAATACCTTTTCACAGCATGGGCACCGGGCCTGCTTCACTGTTTTTCTGTAGACAAAATCACCTTTGTAAAGCCTAACGTGGAAGTCCCGTACAAACGCTTTATGCTCTTCCGAGGAGGTCTTGGTGTATAGATCATAGCTGAACCCGAGTCGATTAAAAACAGATACAAACTCCTCGTGGTATTGATTGCTGATTTCTTCCGGCGTCTTCCCTTCCTGCCGGGCTCTGATTGTAACAGGCGTACCATGACAGTCACTCCCTGAAACATAATAAACCTTGGCTCCTTTAGCCCGATAATATCGTGCCAGAACATCGCCTGGCAACAGCGCGGCAATGTGCCCGATGTGGAGCGAGCCGTTAGCATAAGGCCAGGCACCGCCAATTAAAATGTTTTTCATACTGCACCTCGTTTCTATGGATTATGAGTTTACGGCTTGGACGGCAGTAAAAAAGCTCCCGTCCCGGATAAAATTCCAGGGACGAAAGCTTAACTTCCGTGATACCACCCTAATTCACTCATTCCTCGCGAAACGAGCCTCATCAAGTGCGGGCAAAAAACTTACCGACACTTTATCGCTATTACGGGCGAACCCGTCGCAGCCTAAAGAACGGCAAACCGCCTCTCGGTGCGCTGCTCCAAGACCATATTCGGTAATTTTATTGCTTTGTCCTCTCGCAGCCTCTCGCCCCGGCAAGATAAGGACTTCTCTGTAAAAGCGCAAATTATCTACTCTTTCTCTTCATCGCATTGATTTATGTGTAATTCAATTTGCATTTATTATAACTCATTTTTACGAAAACGCAACATTGGATAAATTATATTTCACCGCCCCCCTTACATTTAAATTCAAATATATCTTGGCGGATTGACGGAATACTCTAACAAATTAGCGGCGGACATGATATCAAAGACGGGCACATGAAGCAATTCATAAATATCCGCGGAATAGGTGGCGAGATTGCTGCATTCGAAAATAACTGCGCGCAAATCGTCTGTTTTTTCCTGGAGTTTTCCAGCGGCATTGATTACGTCGTTCCGCATTCTGTCCACATCAATATTTAAGCCTCCATGAATTACGATTTCAGAAAAGTGGGATTCTTCCTCCATACCCTGGATCGAAAGCCTCATTTCTTCGCTCCAGCCGGAACTGCGTAAATGCCTTAGACCAAGTAATCTAGAATGACCTGTTATGATGCCGATACTCCCCTGTCTTCCAATAAGCTGCCATACCATTGGGATCTGACAGAGAGATGAGGCTGCGACAGGAATGCCCAAAATACTTCCCAAAGCATCTTGATATAGAGACATCATGCCGCAGTCTCCTATAATTCCGCGAATACCTTTATCTCGAAGGTTCGCTGCAGCGGATATAATATTATTCTTGATTTCAGGGGATCCCTCGATCAAATCGGCAAATCCCCCCTGGACGATTTCATAACATACCGGGTATTTAAAGGAACAACTATTGCCGGCATCCCCCGGAACTCTCGGTGTGACAGTGGAAAAGACCAGAATACCGATATTCTGTCCATAAAAAGGGAAACCTGTTTGTATTTTCATGGATACACCTCAGCCTGCCTTATTATCTATTTGTTCTGCCGGCTCAAAATTTCTCCCCCAGCCCGTCAGCATAGCAAACAGCATAACAATCGCAAGGCCCCAGCCATGGAAGGAATACAAACATACGGCGTTTACGGAAAAGTTAACCGGTGCACCGGATCCGGCAGCAAACATAATCGCTAATAATGGCGCAAAACCGTAGGGAATCAGGCACATTGCCGCACAGGAGACAGCATCCAAAATATTAGCACTGCGGTCACGCGCTATCCCGTGTTTCTCTACAAGAAGCTTTTTGGCAATGGGTCCTTCCATTACTATGGCAACACTGTTTGCAACAGTCAGTATGCATAATATTACATCAATAGCGGCAACAGCAAGTTCTGCCGAACGGTGGGTTTCTGTATACTTGGACAGCTTATTGATAAGAGCATCAAAGAACCCGCCCTTATCCAATAGATTAACCAACCCCATAAGAAACATTGCAAAAATAGCAATATCCACCAGGCTCATGATACCCTCGACCAATACGCCTTGGACTGAAAAGGTATCCATATCAACTACCAGTAAACGGGAAAGTGGTAACAGTCCTGAAACGAGCCCTAACACGATACCAACACTGCCCGCCGACATAATTGCAACAATGAGGTTCACTCCCCTGTACATAAGAAATATAAGAAGCGCAGGAACAATCATCATAAGAAGGCCTTTGGGAGAGAGTTCGCCAACAAATGACAAATCAGGTTCTACGTTTTTTCCTGTTCCGCCCATTAAAAGGAACATAACTGTTGCGAAACCTGCCGACACAAATGCATATTTTAATCTTGAGCGAACCACCTGAGCAACCCCCACACCTTGAGTGTATGCCGATGCGATGGTCGTGTCTGAAACGGGTGCGATATTATCGCCAAAGTAGGCAGCACTTACAATGGAGGCTAGCATAACCGGAGGGTTTGCACCCATCGCAACACCTACGGGATACATGATGGGAGCAAGGGCGATAACAGTTCCTAAGGCCGTACCGGTTGCAGTTGAAAGCATACATCCGCACAGAAATGTTATTGCCGGAAAGAATGCCCCTTTTAGTCCAATGGTGATACTCAGCCAGATGATTCCTTGAATCAGTCCTGTTTCTTTCATAAGCTGAGCAACAATACCTGCTAAAAACCAGGCCATCAGCATGATGGATACCATCTCTGAAGACATTCCTTTAATGATCAGATCAGCGCATTGTGTGGGGTTTTGGGCCATAATAAGTGCTGTCAGCATGGCAGCTAATGCAGGGACCCAGAAGGCCATTGGCATCGCATGACCTTTAATTGAAAGAAGAATAATACCGATAAACAGCACTACAAAAGGAAGGAGAATACCATACATTCCACCACGGAATTCGATTTTGTGATCGTTTTTTGTTTCCGTAAACATGTAAACACTCCTCTTCTTAAATTTGGCAGAACAATACCAAACGGCCACGGTAAAGACATGAATTGCCACAACCTGGATTCTACAGTAAAGAGCGCACTATTTACATTTCATGAGACGTATGGCTTTTCAGGCCACTTCGGGCAATATTGTATCAGCTGCCGTACAATTCAATGGTAGCAAGTAATCAGCTTCGTTTCTGTAAACCAAATTACACTTTCCAAAAATATATTTTCTTATGGGCTTCTACGTCATAAAAACCCTCCGGGAATATTCCAGAGGGTTTCAAAATGCCTTTTATTCCGGTTTATTCTTTCCTGTAGTCTGGTGCTCTGCCAATCTGTTCAATGATTCTCTTCATGGCTGAGATCATGGTGTCAAAATCTTTTTTATTGTTAAAGTAATGGCAGGAAATACGGAAGCCTCCAACATAATCGGTAAAGCGCTGTGCAATGAAAATCTTCTGGGCATGAAGCTGTTTGAGTATTTGCCTGTCTATAGCAAGATCATCATATAATCTGGCAATCACAATACCGGAGCGGTGTTCAAGGTCACGGTGAGTAATGAGGGTCGCGCCGATCTTTTCGAGTTCGTCCATACAATAAGTAGTGTTCTCTATGATTTTGGCCTCAATATTCTCGATCCCAATCTCGTTCACCAATCCAAGAGTCTCACCTAGTGCAATTGCACCCGGATAATTCGAAGTGCCGCCAATTTCAAAGCGGCGTGCTGTGCGAACGAAATTCCAGTCACTGACTGCGGGGGCGGCAGGATTTTCCCAATATGCACCCCAACCACCTTCCGGAGCTTCCGTATTCAAATAGCCCCAGTATACAGGCTCAATTTTCTTGAGTGTTTCCCTGTTTATGTATAGAACTCCTGCTCCAAAGGGAGAATTGAGCCATTTGTGACCTCCTGCGGCCAGTATATCAACATGGAACTCTTTGGTGTCCATCTTGATGACTCCGAGCTGCTGAACCGCATCAACTACAAAATAAATGCCTTTCTTTTTGCAGAAATCACCGATGGCTTTCATATCCATTTTCCAGCCATTGCACCATTCTACTGTGGAAATAACAATAATTTTTGTCCTGTCATCGCATTTAGCCGCGAAATCTTCTACCTCAAACCGGCTATCCGAAGTTTTTACCACACGGATGTCGATATTTTTTGTTTTTCGGATTGCGCACCAGGGCAATGCAACTTGAATAAATTCAAGGTTCGTTGTAACGATATTATCTCCTTCTTTTAAAGGGATGGATGTGGCAGCGATGTTTAGACCGTGAGTTGTACTTTCAACAATAGCAATTTCCTCCGGATCCGCATTAAGCAGCTTGCGGGCTTCTTCATACGCTTTGTGCCGTTTTTCATCCATCGCGACGTGGTGTGCGCTGGAGTTAGCCTCATCCTGTCTCGTAGAAAAATCAGCAAATTCCTTAAGGGCTCTTACACTCCTTTGCGGAGCGAAGCTGACGCATGCAGCGTCTAAAAACGTCATGGTCTCCAATACCGGCCACTCTTCTTTTCTAATTTTCTCCCAATCTATACCCATGTTATAACCCTCCAATCTTTATTTTTCCTTCAATTTGGCTATGATTTCGACTTCACAGCATGCACCCAATGGCAAACTGCTAACACCCACTGCACTTCTGCTATGGTTGCCGGCATCGCCAAATATTTCGCCAAGCAACTCGGAAGCACCGTTCACTACTTTAGGCTGGGCCTCGAAGTCCGGTGTGCTGTTGACAAACCCAACAACCTTAACAATTTGCGCAATTCGATCCAAATCTCCGGCAATACTTTTAATAACAGATAAACAGTTGAGTGCACAAATTTTTGCTGCTTCGTAGCCTTCTGATATGGATAGATTGTCTCCCAGTTTTCCCTTTCGAATTTCACCATTGACCGATGGAAGCTGACCCGATGTATAGATAAGATCACCGCATTGAACGCCGGGTACATATGCGGCAACAGGCTTTGGTGCATCAGGTATGATCCATCCTTTCTGCTTAAGCTTATCCTCTATAGACGGCATTTTTGAACCTCCTTTGTTGAAGTGTCGCGCTCTTTACAGATTCATGCTAACACCCATTGGGTTTACCTTTCTATAAAGTGCTTTACAGAAATGATAAATTTCACATCAATTTTAGTGCCTGTAGAGTGAATTAAAGT
>DOHN01000092.1:567-2585 GCA_003535195.1 Ruminiclostridium sp. | reverse complement strand
AAGCCAGCAATCCTGCTCCGCTGACACACTTTAATATCACTCACGGCACTACGAATTACGGCGTATGATACTTTATGTTGAAATCCACTTACACTTTAGATACAATAATAAGTACAGATTAAGCAGCGTTTTTACGGGTTGTAGTCATCTTTATTACAGGTAAGGAGATAAAACTATGCCAGACCCAACCCTGTTTGATGAATGTTCTCCCTGGATACATATCGATTTGGGTTATTGGAAGCCGTTAACCGACGGACAACCCCCATCATTTTTTCGCAAAAAATCTATTGTTTACCATCAGGAAGACTCACCTGAATATGTTTACATAGTAAAATCCGGACGGGTGCGCGTTACCTCTTATCAGCCCAACGGCGCTGAAAAGCAGATCTATATAGCCGAGAAGGGAGCGATGTTCGGCGAATCTTCCATCATCGGGCGCCGTCCCCAAACTGATACAGCCATTGCTATAGTAGACTCTTTTATATACTGTATACCCATTGGAAAAGTAGAAAAAGTTATGAGCACAGATTGGGAACTTACACAGCGTATCATACAACTCATCTGCCGCAAGAATCACATACTGTTCAAACAGGTTTTGGAACTGTCCTTCGCCCAGTCCCTTCAACGGGTTGCAAAAATTTTGCTTAACATCGGGAAGCAATATGGAAAACTTTCCGGAGATAAAATTGTTATTTCCATTAAATTTACTCATCAGGATGTGGCAAGTATGATCAACACCAGCAGAGTGACCGTAAGCAATATTTTTAATGTCCTTAGTGAAAAAGGAATTATTTCAAAGAAAAACGGTTATTTTTCATTGAATCATATTGAAACCTTAATCAGTATAGCAGATGGAGATCTATTTGATATCCATCAAGTTCCGTGCCGGTAATAATTTTCTTCTTATTCTCCATTCGGTTTTAGTATATGATCCGCTTTTTAGACAGAAGGGAATGGCTGATATTTGCGCTGGAATATAAATACAACAACACATCCACGATCTTTTTCTCCAATAATTTCTGCATATCCGCCATTCCTGCTAAGAATTCGTTTTACCAAAGCTAACCCAATACCATTGCCTTCATAATCACTGCTGTTGTGGGCACGGTTAAATAGCTTGAACAGGCCTTTTGCGTTTGACATGTCAAAACCAACGCCATTATCTTTAAAATAGTATGCGATCTCCTTTTCACTTTCCATATGACCGGCCACGAGCTGTATAACCGGCCGATTTTGCGCAAACTTTATGGAATTATTAAGGACGTTCATGATAGCCATACGCAATAAAAAACGGTCAGAATATAAATCCGGCAGATCATTTAGCTGCAATTCTATCTTCTTATCTTCATTCGCCTGCTGCAGATCCTTAAAACAATTTTTAACCAGCTCCATCATATCAATTTTTTCAATGTTGAGAACCATAAAGCCGGCTTTTGTATAGATCATCATGTTCTCGATCATATCCAAGGTTTGGTTGCATACCTTTCTGGCCAACTGAATGTCGGCTTTTGACTGCTCGCCAAGCTGATCGTAATTATCT
Organism: Ruminiclostridium sp.; assembly: GCA_003535195.1. Lineage (GTDB taxonomy): Bacteria > Bacillota > Clostridia > DSM-8532 > DSM-8532 > DTU059. The sequence goes on along the minus strand of DOHN01000092.1, from coordinate 1,045 downwards.
TCCTGAATAATTTCCAGGTAAGTGCCAATTTCACGTATAGGCGTTTTAAACTCATGGGTGACTGTATGGCTGAAAGATTCAAGATCATGGTAGGCGCGGCGCAGTTCCCGGGTACGCTCCTCCACCGTCTGTTCCAAACCGGCATTCAGTTCCACAATCTTACGCTCAGCACGCTTCTGTGCAGTTTCAGGGCTAGCAATCATCTTTGGTATGATGGGAATCATCAATCTAGCCCATGGTGAATTCATCATGTTAGGTGCTTATATTTTCACCATACTCGCCAGCCATTCATCTATTTTGTTCATGTATGAATCAATTGCATAGCTTGCAGCTTTTTTCCGAATCAAGGATTGCGACCAATCCTCCTGGTCTACATATTTTTTGACAGTCCTAAAGTTAAAACCGGTTGTTCTTGAAATTTCTCGTAAGGATAAGCCTTTCTTATCCGATAAATCCTTGATATACTTAATATCAGCCA
>DOHN01000092.1:0-438 GCA_003535195.1 Ruminiclostridium sp. | reverse complement strand
CATCCTTTCCGTACCTCCTTAGCTTCGACAACTAAAGGGTACTTGTTTTTTAGGGTGCTGGCAATGGTTTTTCATTTTCCATCAAGGTACGATGTGAGTTTTTATCCATTCGTTAATGATGGAGAATTAACGGTAGTGAATATTGTTTTAAGAAGAAATGTACTGTAAAATATTCTCATAACTTCCTGGCAAACTGCTGCACTTCTGTGTGGCAGCTTGCTGTACTTTTATTTTACAATACACATTGGAAAAGAACTACATAAAATAAAAACAGCATAAAATTTTGCCCTAGAAGCATAAGGCTTATTAAAGTATACCTAAAATTCGTAAAATATATAAAATTCAGTAGATATAATAAATTTTTCGCCAGCAAAAATGGTCAAGATATAAGAAAGGAGCATCGCTACCTACTTATTAAGTAGTTTTGCGACACTCCCT
>DOHN01000119.1:14237-22675 GCA_003535195.1 Ruminiclostridium sp. | reverse complement strand
ACAGAGCCGCCGCAAGCAAAGATGACTTCAGTTCCGGATCCATACCAGCCGGCTGCCTTAGCCTGTTTTTCAGGAGATGCATTAAAATCGCCTGAATAGTTGTAAATTGCTTGAATGGATCCTTCTTTGAGGCCCATTTCCTTTGCTGCCACCTCAGCACCCTGAAGATACCCGTGGCCGTAACGGATAACTGCCGGAACAGCCAGACCGCCCATAAAGCCAAGCTTGGTAAAACCATCTTTTACTGCTGCATAACCTGCCATAAACCCAGCTTCTTCCTCAGCATAAAGAATGGGCTGCACGTTTGCTTCAGTTTTGTAAGTTTTATAATCTTCAGTATGAGGTTCGCCGTCAAGCAAGATGAATTTCGTATTAGGATACTTAGTCTGAGCCTCATAGATCGGCACTTCAAATAAGAAACCGGGGGTAACAACAACCTTTGCACCGCCCTTTATTGCAAGACCGATGGCTTCAAGATATGCAGCGTTTGTTCCCTCAGCGGGCTGATAATACTGGTATGTGAGATTATTCTCTGTGGCATACTTTTTGACGCCTTCCCAGGCGCCCTGGTTGAAGGATTTGTCATCAATAGTTCCCAAGTCGGTCACCAGCGCCAGCTCATAACCTTCCGTTTTAGCGGATTCTGAAGGTTTAGCGGAGTCAGAAGGAGCAGGTGTTCCCGTAGCGCCGCTAGGCGACGGACTTGCTGCCTGATTGCCGGTACCGCAGCCGGCAAAAAGTGTCAATGTAAGCGCAAGGGCCAGAATCAGAGCTAAAGTCCTTTTCATAATTATTCCTCCTAGAATTAATTAAAAATTGAACATTTCTAATTTCATATTATATTTCTTTTTAAGAAAAAGCAATCTTTTCCATCAAATCTGATTGTGTCAAAAGCGACAGAGTGATGTTTCGGCACGTCAGCGGAGCAGGATTGCGGGGCGGCACGAATCGAGGATTAAATTAAAGGTTGGGACGGACTTTTGCATCATTTAACAGGCAACTATATTTTCTGCGAAAAGACAAAAAAATAAACGATATTCTGCAATAAACACCGATCTGACGCCACAGTTTTCATTAACGTTCTATTTGCCATGTATTTCTATAAATTCAATAGTTTACGGCCATTTATTTTAGACCGGCATTTGCTATACTTAAGCAAGTACCATACTTGAATTGGTAACAATATTTTAAAGAGAGCGTGAATCTTATGGACAGTGAAAATGTCCCTCCTTTGGACGATGAAAACGTCCCTCCTCCTTTTGTCGTAGGCATAGCCTACAACCTTAAAAAAGGAATTTCCTCGGACTGCGAAGATCTCGAGGCCGAGTATGATTCTTACGACACCATTGATGCGATCAGCAAAGTTTTTGCAGCAGAGAACATGAAAGTCGTGCCTCTGGAGGCTGACGGTGATTTTATTGAAAGGCTTAAAGCCAGCGGTGTTGATATTGTTTTCAACATTGCCGAAGGCATTCATGGAAGGGGGCGGGAATCCCAAGTTCCTGCCATATTGAATTTTCTTGGAATCCCTTTCTCCGGTTCTGATGAAACAACTCTTGGTTTGTCTTTGGACAAGGCGCTGACAAAACGGTACCTTTCAACATTTCGTATTGAAACCCCTCCCTATCAGATTGTAAGATCTCCTGATTTCAAGCTCGACACGTCCTTAACCTTTCCCCTGATTATAAAGCCGAATGCGGAAGGCTCCGGCAAGGGCATCTCCGATCTGGCGGTGGTCGATAATGAAGAACAGCTGTCTGAGCTAATAAACAAAAACTTTAAGCTTTACGGCCAGCCCATGCTGATCGAAAAATACATCAAAGGCCGTGAATTCACCGTGGGTATTTTGGGGAACGGCAAAGATATGACGGTATTTGAGCCCATGGAGATCTGCTACCTACAGCATGAAAGGGAACATCAGATATACAGCTATAAAGTCAAAACCAACTATCAGAAATATGTATCCTACAACTGTCCTTCCAATCTTGACACCGCAACCTCGGAAAAAATGAAATCCATTGCCGCCCAAATATATGAGGCCCTTGAGTGCCAAGATATGTCCAGAATAGATTTCCGGCTTTCGGAAGACGGAACCGTTTACTTTATTGAGATCAATCCCCTCCCCGGTCTCGCGCCCAATTACAGTGATTACCCCATGCTGGCCGGATTTTGCGGCATGAGCTACGGGAAACTGATTTTAAGTATTTTGAACAATGCTTTAAAAAGATACGGGATCCATTGCGGTCACCGGGAATCGAGGGGTTTAAATGGCTGATTACAACGATATTGAACTATGGCGTGACGTCACGCCCGAGCAGTGGAATGACTATCAATGGCAGTTGAAAAACAGAATTACTTCCACGCAGCAGCTCGAAAAACTGATCCCTCTTAAGCAGAAGGAAAAGGAAGACATCAATCAATGCCTGAAGCATTTTAAGATGGCCATCACCCCCTATTATGCCATGCAGATCGATTCCAATGATGCCGGCTGCCCTGTAAGAATGCAGGCTGTTCCGTCCATCCGGGAGCTGCATGCGGACGCATGTGATATGGCAGATCCCCTTTGCGAGGAAGAGTATTCCCCTGTGGAGGGTATCGTACACCGGTATCCCGACAGGGTTCTTTTTCTGCTCACACACAAGTGCTCCATGTACTGCAGGCACTGCACCAGAAGGCGGTTGGTGGGCTGCGAAGACTTTTCTCTAAGCGATGAAAAGCTGGAAGCCGCCATAGATTACATCCGAAAAACACCAAAGGTCAGAGATGTGCTTCTTTCTGGCGGCGATCCGCTGGTTATGCCCGATTCCTGGCTTGAAAAAGTCATACGGAAGCTTCGGGACATAGAACATGTGGAAATCATCCGGATTGGCACGCGTACCCCGGTGGTTCTGCCCATGCGGATTACTGATGATTTGCTCAGCATGCTCAAGAAATACCAGCCCATTTGGATCAACACTCATTTTAACCACCCCAAGGAAATTACCGGTGAAGCGCGCAGAGCCTGTGAAAAAATAGCAGACGCCGGAATTCCGTTGGGAAATCAAAGCGTACTGCTGCGAGGCATTAACGATAATGCGGAGATATTAAAGAAACTCTTTACCGGGCTGGTAAAAATCAGGGTGAGGCCCTATTATCTGTATCAATGCGATATCTCGGAGGGTATCGGCCATTTTAGAACGCCGGTCTCCGAAGGAATTGAAATCATGAAAAACATAAGGGGCTATATTTCCGGCTATGCCGTTCCCGATTTTGTCATTGACGCGCCGGGCGGCGGCGGCAAAACACCGGTGAATTCCGATTATATCTTCCATCTTGATGACAAAAAGGCCATGCTGAGAAATTTTGAGGGCAAGACCTATACCTACCCCAATCCCGCAAAGCTGCCTTGACGTCCGCACGGCCGTCATGCTAAACTTCTTATATACATAAAAATGAGAGGATAAGGTTTTAAGCCAATGAAGATTGCCTGATTTCGGTAAGAACAAAATGAATACTATTATTCGTTTATGCCCCGGAACAGGCCTTTGTTTAAGTTGTAAAACAATCCGATTCTATGTATTGTTGTAGCTTTTTCTACAGCGATTCATTATTTTTCCGTTGATTAGCCTTCCGGCGGCGTAAGCTTTCTGGAGGTTTTTTATATGTTGCTTTTATCGTGTGATAAAATAAGCAAATCCTATGGGGACAGGAATATTTTTTCGGATTTTTCAATGAAGGTGTATTCCGGCGACCGGATTGGTCTGGTGGGCGCTAACGGCTCGGGCAAAAGTACGCTTTTAAAAATCCTGGCCGGGGCCGAACCCCCTGATTCAGGCCAGGTGCAGGTATATACAAGCTTTTCATTTATCCGCCAGCAGGATGACGGTGTGCCCGAAACAGCCGGCACTCCCCCTGTATGCCGGTCCGACGGAAAGCTTTTATCGGTCCTTGGGGTAAGGCCCCATAAAATTCACAAAAACATGAGCGGCGGCGAGAAATCCCGGACCCGTTTCAGCCTCGCCTATGATCCCCGGGCAGGATTGCTTCTGGCCGACGAGCCCACCAGCAATATGGACATGGAGGCAATTTCCGTCATCCAAAAAGAACTTCTGGATTATACCGGAGCCATTTTCTTGGTATCCCATGACAGGTCTCTTTTGGACATGATTTGTACTAGCATTCTGGAAATTGAAGACGGAGAGATTCAATTATATGAGGGCAATTATTCCGCCTACCTGGCCCGGCGGCAGGAAAAAATCCGCCGTCTGCTCTTTGAATACGATTCCTATATTTCAGAGAAAAAAAGGCTGGAGAGCCGTATTCAGGAAAGAAACCAACACGCGGGCTCCATTAGAAACGCGCCAAAGCGGATGGGCAATTCCGAGGCAAGACTTCACCGGAGATCCCGAACGGCGGTTCAGAAAAAGCTTCATCATTCTGTTAATGCCATGCAGTCCCGTCTGGAGCATGTTGAAAAAAAAGAAAAGCCAAAGGAGCTCCCCGATGTAAGAATGTCCATTGACCCGCCAAAGAACCCTATTTCCGCCGCGGTCTTAAGAGTGAAAAATCTCTCCTTAAGCTATGGGCAAAAAGTACTGTTCAAAAACTCCGCCTTTGAGATCCCCACCGGCAGAAGGACTGTGCTTTTAGGCGGCAACGGTACAGGAAAGACATCGCTGGCTGAATCGATGATAAAAAGATCCGGCCAGCCGGGGAATTGCGGGGACGTTTTAGAAAGCGGGGAGCTCAGCCTCTCTCCCGATGTTCGGATAGGTTATTTCAAACAGGATTTCACTTGCCTGGATGAAAACCGGACCATTCTGGGAAATGTCATGGAAAGAAGCGTCAAGCCCGAGCATGAAGTGCGCACGGTATTGGCACGCCTGCTCATTGCCCGGGATGATGTATTTAAGAAGATTTCGGTCTTGAGCGGCGGCGAAAAAGTAAAGGTGGCACTGGCCTCTATTCTGGTCTCGGATGCCAATTTTCTCATTCTGGACGAACCCACCAATTACCTGGATATTTTCTCCATGGAGGCGCTGGAAAAAGTATTGCTGGACTATACAGGCACCATTCTGGCCATATCCCACGACCGTAAATTCATTGAAAACATTGGCCAGCGGCTGCTGATGATTGAGGAAAAGGAAATAAAAACCTTTGAGGGTACCATAAAGGAATATGAAGAGAAGGAAAAAACGCTTTCTGCCCGAAATAAGCGGGGTTATGCGCCAGAAGAACCCCACCCATCAACGCAATCAAAGATTTCGAAAGCGGCAGAGTAATTGTTTTAGTGCGTAAGCGGAGCAGGATTGAGATGAAAAGACGACCATTTTAGGCAAATGATCGTCTTTTTTCGATTTACTCTTTCAAAAGCTCCAATGTGTAATCCAGCAAGCTGGAATCGCCCCACTGGCCGTGGCCGGGGACAACAATGTCAATTTCCGGATATCTGTCCTGAATTGCTTTTATCGATTCGGGCCAGGTCTTTAGATTGGCCTCTTCTGTATTGCTTAAAGAGCCCGCACCATATTCGGCAGTGATATAGCCCCCGTATAGCAGCTTTTCCTTTTCCAGCCACAAAACGGTATTATCCTGGGAATGGCCTTCTCCCGGATAATAGAGCTCAAAATCGGTGCCATCAATGTTAAATACGGCGGAATCTCCCTGACTGATTATATCGGGCACAACGAACCCCTTCTTTTCTGCCGCTTTTGCAACAACAGGAAGACTCGAGACCGGAATATCCTTTTTGAGCAGGTACGAAGCTCCGCCCAGCCTGTTGGGATGGGCCTGAGTAATAAAGGCCGATTGAAAACCGCTGTTAAAGGCCTCAGAAACCAGTTTATCCAGGCTTTCCATCTGCCTCTCGGTCCTTGTGGCATCAATGAGCACCAATCCGTTCTTTGTCACGACCACCAGACCGTTTGACGGGACCAGCACGCCTTTTTCTTCATAGTATGAGGTATGCACCCAAACCGAACTGTTCACCTTGCTGAGTTCCACAATGGTCTCATTAGTGTCCCCATATGTCAGGAAAGCCTCATTGGGTCTTTTTATCTTCTCCCCGGCCGGCGCAATATTATTCCGCCTGCAGCCCGGCGCGGCAGCCAGCATTGCCAGAGTAATTATAATAGCAGTTGTTTTCTTCAAAAAAGTCATATTTTGTCCCTATCTTGTCCTTATATTGGTTAGCCCTTCTCCGTTATGATATCATTCGGAAAAGCCCCTGCCGTGCACTTCCGTACTTTCATTGATATAAATAAAGCTATCGGGATCAAGAGCTTTCAAATGGTTCTTTATTTTTATCACTTCATCATTTTTCACCAAAGTCTTGACCATCATATTTTTCTTTAATTCATAGGTTCCGATACATTGGATGTAGGTTACGCCTCTTTTTATTTCTTTATGAATAAAGTCGGTCAGTTCGATGTATTTGCTGGTGATAATGTTCATTTCAAAATATCTGCCAAAGCCGAGAATAATGAAATCCGTTACTCTTCCGGAAATATAGATGATGATGGCAGAATAAAGAGCCATTGTAATATCTGCGGAGAACATCGACAGGAAGATGATAATGGAATTAAAAATGGTCAGGAAGCTGCCTATCGGGATATTGAATTTTTGCTTTAGATAGATTCCGATCAGGGATTCGGGTCCGTTTGAAACACCCAGCCTTAAGACAATACCTCCGGAAAGGCCCGACAATATTCCGGCAACAATAGCGGCCAGAATGAAATCCGTTTTCAGAGGGGGAACCAGCACAGGCATAATACCTATATATACGGTAAAAAGTATGTAGCATATGGATGCGGTTATAATCTGGTTGATTCCAAACTTTATAAAAGCCCAAATACCGATGGGCAAAAACAGAAGTGCAAGCAGCAGCTGCACATTTAAGCCCGTTACCCGGTTCAATAAAAGCGCAAGCCCGCCCAGGCCTCCGCTGATAAGGTTATTTGGGATAATGACACTGGTAAATGATATGGCACCAATCATAGGCCCAATGATCAAACTCAGCACAAGTACTAATTTTTTCTTCATAAATTACTCCACCATTCTTTCTGCACTAAACAAACAGCTGTTCAGCCTCACTGTAATACTTTAACTCATGGCCAAATAAAGGTCAAATCCTTCCGGGATTTTATTCGGTAGCTTCGCAATCCTGCTCCGCTTACGCACTTTAATATTACTCGCGGCACCCGTGGAGCGTACTGAAATACCACTCTTTCGCTTTGGACACAATTGATTTGATGCAGCTTTCAATCACTAAAGAACCACTTTCGTGATATACTATTGTTGATTATATGTATGGGAGTGATTGCTATGAATACAAACTTTAAGCAGATAAGGCCGGAGGAAATGACCGATAATGTATTTTCGCTGGTGGGCAAGGACTGGATGCTGATCACTTCGGGCACGCCCGAAAACTATAATATGATGACGGCCAGCTGGGGCGGAATGGGCGTTCTGTGGAAGAAAAACGTATGCTTTGTGTTTGTCCGTCCCACCCGTTATACTTATGAGTTCATGGAAAAGAACGACACTTTCTCCTTGAGCTTCTTCACCGAGGACTGGAGGGGCGCCCTTAATCTCTGCGGCACCAAATCAGGAAGAGATATTGACAAGGCAAAAGAAACGGGACTTGTCCCCTTTGCCGGCAGCCATCGGACAACCGGCTTTGAGCAGGCCCGCATGGTTATTGAATGTAAAAAACTATATTTTAATGATTTTGATCCGAAAAATTTCTTAGATCCAGCCATTGAAAGCAACTATGCCAAGAAGGATTATCACCGTGTATATGTGGGCGAAATCTTAAGTGTCCATGTGAAAAAATAAGCTGCCGCTTCATTGGGAATCGTAAAGTTCAAACAGCTTCTTTTTTCGTTCCAGCATTTCGCCAATGCGGTCAATATACTGGGTAACATCTTTTAAGTTAAATACCCGTTCCAGTCTTTTTTGGTGCGGAAAAACAAACTTTGAGGAGGCTCCTGCCCCCATGGCTATAATGGTTTGCTCCTCCTCCATGGTATGGATATTGTAAAGGCATTCATAGCCCGGTTTTGCATAGCCGGTGTTTTCCAGATTGGCCAAAATATTTTTCTGCCTGTAGAGGTAATAAGGCCTCATGCCCATTTTAGAGGCCAGATTTCTGGCCTCTTCAATCATTGTCTCGACAATTTTATCGGCAGAAGGCTGATAGGACGTTAAGTCTTCATGTAGTCTTGATGCCCTTTTTAAGGCCATGGTATGCACCGTAAGGCTATCGGGAGCCATATTTTCAATTTGCTCCAGGGTATTTCGGAACATCTCTTCATCTTCCTCGGGAAGGCCTGCAATGATATCCATATTGATATTATCAAAGCCGACAAGCCTTGCCAGCCGGAATTTATTCTCAATATCCTCGGGGGTATGATTTCTGCCGATAAGCCGGAGGGTCTTTTGGTTCATTGTCTGCGGAT
>DOHN01000119.1:13666-14050 GCA_003535195.1 Ruminiclostridium sp. | reverse complement strand
AGCTTTTCTCTGCTGATGGTGTCGGGTCTCCCCGCTTCTATGGTAAATTCCTTGCCGGCAATATCAAAGGAGCTTTGTAAAGCGTCAATCAGCATTGCCAAGGCTTTTTCATCTATAGCGGTAGGGGTTCCTCCCCCAATATAGACCGAGCCGATTGTGTAGGAATTCTTATGGACCCACTGTGAAACATACTCCATCTCTTTTTCAAGGGCTTTTAAATAGTCCGGGACCAGCGCTTGATACTTTGCAATGGGATATGCGGTAAAGGAGCAGTAGAGGCAGCGGCTGGCACAAAAGGGTATGCCTATATAGAGATGAAGCGTTTTTGGATCAGCGTTCAGATAGGGCTTTTCAACAGCCGCCACATCATGCAGCAGGGCCGCC
>DOHN01000119.1:12756-13529 GCA_003535195.1 Ruminiclostridium sp. | reverse complement strand
CCACATCATGCAGCAGGGCCGCCTTGCTCTCATTCATGCCTGTGACTTTCATGAGCTGCTTCACGGTTCCGGCCTTATCCAGTCCGTCATTGATACATTGCATGGCCAGCTTTACCGGCCGAACCCCAATAAGCGCGCCATAGGGAAGGTCCTTTCCGGTGAACTGGGACAGTATATCACAAATACAGGACCCCACCACAATTTTTCGGCTTTTGAAAAGGCTTCCTCCCGGCCTCCGCAGCTCTTCATGGGAAACCTTCCTGCAGCTTGAATACAGCGGCGCGGTTTCATGATTCCAGGCCTGCTGAAAGGATTCATAGCTTTTCAGCTCATTGAAGAATGAAGCGGTGCAGATCCATTCCGTATTGTTTTCCTCAACCTTTACCGTTAATAGGAAGCCCGGCGTAAAATCTTCGGCATCCGGCTTTGCATCCGCAAACCGTATGGCGTCGTCGTCAAAAAAGAGGCGTATAAACTGCCACGCCTCAAATTCCATCTCCATTCCTTCTATCCTAACAAGAACAATGCTTTTTTCAGACATAGGGGTTATTCTCTCTTTCAAAGCCAATGGTGGTGGACGGTCCGTGACCGGGATAAACAACAGTATCTCCATCCAGAACAAATAAACGGTTCCTGACGGAATCCGTCAGGCTTTTACCGCTTCCTCCATATAAATCGGTCCTTCCCACCGACCGGGCAAAAAGCGTATCTCCGCTGAACAGCATATTCCCGGCCAGAACTGAAATTGAACCCGGCGAATGGCCGGGCGTATG
>DOHN01000119.1:12230-12418 GCA_003535195.1 Ruminiclostridium sp. | reverse complement strand
CATGGCCATGGGTAAGAATGATATATCTGACCTTAAGTTTATTGTCCGCAACAGTTTTAAGAATTCTTTCCGGATCAGCACCGCAGTCAATAACGGCGCATTCTCCCTGCTCCGAAAGGATATATGTATTCGAATCAAAAATTCCTGCGGGTAGTACTTGAATTTCCATACGTTCTCCTTTCTTCACA
>DOHN01000119.1:5276-12083 GCA_003535195.1 Ruminiclostridium sp. | reverse complement strand
CAACTAAAAGTTCTTTTTGCTGTCCAAAAGCAGTGTCACAGGCCCGTCATTGATGAAGTCCACCTCCATCATAGCCTGAAAAATTCCGGTTTCCACCTTGATATTATATTTACACTTTAAAAAATCAACAAATTTGTTATAAAGGTCCTGTGCTTTTTCGGGCCTTGCCGCATCGGAATAGCTCGGGCGCTTTCCCTTCCGGCAGTCTCCGTAAAGAGTGAATTGGGAAACAACAAGAATTTCGCCTTGGGTATCCAGTACCGACAGATTCATTTTGCCCTCATTGTCTTCAAAAATTCGCAAGCCCGCAATTTTATCGGCTATATATTCCATATCCTTCCGGCCGTCATCATTGCCCACGCCCAGAAGGACCAAAATTCCTTTTTCTATCTTTCCCGCTGCCCTTCCTTCAACCCGGACCTCGGCACGCTTCACACGTTGTACCACAGCACGCATATTAAGTAAACTCCTTGCTATTTGTTTCGCGATATCTCAAAAACATCCTTGATACGGTTCATTTTGGAAATAATACGGTCCAATTGCTCCGTATTACTAATTTCCAGGGTGATATGCATCAATACCGATAAATCCTTGGTCGTCCTGGCATTGATGGCCCTTAAGGGGATTCTGGACTCCCCGATGACATTTGTGATCTCCACAATGAGTCCCGGCCTGTCATGAGCTTTCATGGTGATTTCGGCCAGATAGGAAACATTCTGGGATACGTTTTTATACCAGTATACCTCGATGAGCCTCGCATCCCCGTCAATAATATTGTTTTTTACGTTGGGGCAGTCGCTTCGATGAACAGAAACACCCCGTCCCCTGGTAATATAGCCGATGATTTCATCGCCCGGCACAGGATTGCAGCACCGTGACAGCCTCACCAGGCAATTGTCGATCCCCTTCACCACAATTCCGCTGTCGGGCATGGTTTTATTTTTCTTTTTGCTTTCCTTGCCGATCTGGTCCAAAAGCATATTTTTCTGCTCTTCCAAAGGAAGGGTCTTCCGGTATTCTTCCCTGAGCTTTGTCGTAATCCTGTTGACAGTAAAGGCTCCAAGAGCAATGGCTGCGTAGAGATCTTCAATATTATGAAAGTTATATTTTTTGAGTACATTTTCAAGATAATCGCTTTTTAAAACTTGGGACATTGTCAGGCCGATTTTTTTGATCTCTTTTTCAAAGACATCCTTGCCCTGCTCGACATTCTCTTCCCTTTTTTCTTTCTTAAACCATTGATTAATTTTATTCCGAGCCTGCGAGGTTTTAGCAATTTTGAGCCAATCCCGGCTTGGACCATTACTTGCACCGGAAGTGATAATCTCAATAATATCGCCGTTTTTAAGCTCATAATCAAGAGTTACAATCCTGCCGTTGATTTTCGCGCCGATCATACGGTTGCCTATGGCGCTATGGATGGAATAGGCAAAATCTATGGGCGTTGAGCCGGCCTTCAGGCTTTTCACATCGCCCTTGGGCGTAAACACAAATACCTCGTCGGTAAAGAGGTCAATCTTAAGATTCTCCATGAACTCTTCGGCGTCGCGGGCATCCTTCTGCCAGTCAATCATCTGCCTGAGCCAGGATAATTTCTCCGCATAGCTTTTTTCGTTATAACCGCCTTCTTTATACTGCCAGTGAGCGGCAATACCTACTTCGGCGACACGGTGCATCTCCCAGGTTCGAATCTGTACCTCGAAGGGGATGCCCTCCGGGCCAATGACAGTGGAATGGAGAGATTGATACATATTGGGCTTGGGCATGGAAATATAGTCTTTAAAGCGTCCCGGCATGGGCTTAAACAGCTCGTGAATGAGGCCCAGCACCGAATAGCAGTCCTTGACCGTATGGACAATGATCCGGATGGCAAACAGGTCATAGATCTGTTCAATGGTCTTATTCTGGTTGACCATTTTCCTGTAAATACTGTAAAGATGCTTTGCACGGCCGTCAATCTCAGCTTTGATGCCCATCTCTTCTGTTTTTTTGTTGACATCCTCTATGATATTTTTAATGTAGTCCTCGCGCTCACGGCGCTTTTTTGCAATCTTTTCAACAAGGTCATAGTAATTCTTTTCGTCTAAGTAACGAAAGCTCAAATCCTCCAGCTCCCATTTGATCTTGCTGATACCTAAGCGATGAGCCAGCGGTGCATATATGTCCATGGTTTCGCGGGCGGTCTGTATCTGCTTTTCTCTGGTCATAAATTTAAGGGTGCGCATATTATGAAGGCGGTCGCAAAGCTTAATAATAATGACGCGTATATCCTTGGCCATGGCCAGAAACATCTTTCTGAAATTTTCAGCCTGGATTTCCTGTTTGGTGGTATAGGGAATTTGAGTCAGCTTGGTAACACCGTCCACCAGCTCGGCTATTTCTCCCCCAAACTCTTTTTTGATCTGGTCATAGGTAAGAGCCGTATCCTCGATCGTATCATGTAGAATTCCCGCCGAAATAGAGCTGTCATCCATTTCCAATTCTGCAAGAATGCACCCGACTTCAACGGGATGGATAAAAAAGGGATCCCCGGAAACCCGCTTCTGCCCTTCATGGGCTGATTTTGAAAAGTTATAGGCCTTTTCGATCAGCGCAAAATTTGCGTCCGGATTATATTTAGTTATCAGATCCCTAAGTCTTAAAAAATCATCAACCACGAATAACCACCAATCTAAATAAAGCCTTGTGCCGCCTGATGAACCCAATCTAAAATTTCCGAGTCGTCAAGGTTTACTTTCTTCACATTACCGGGCAAGGTAATGCTGTACTTCCCATCAGACTCAAGATTAAGGTCAATAAGCTTCAGCTCATCAAAGACAATCAGTGCCACAAAAAGCTTAAAGCAGTTTATGTTTCTTTGTGTCTTATTTTCAAGGATTCTGGCGTGTACAAATAAATCTGTAAAAGAAAAGGATTTGGGCTCCATATGGACTATATATTTGTATATGATGCCAAGAACGTCCCTGTTTACTACTATATCGTCACTACTGATAATTTTATCAATAATCCCATTATAAAGCCAATTCTGGTCACAATCAAGACATTCAACCTGCCGGGCGGCCCTGGCAATGAACCGGTTGCGGTTGAGGGCGGAATCCCGAAGGTGCATATCACAGATTCTGAGCTGCAGATACTCCGTATTTTGCCAGAGATTGATTTCCTGGGTAAAGATAATATCCACCTCATCGCCTATAAATAAGCCCGGGTCAAGGTAGCCCTTCCCGAAATAGACCCCGTCCGCCTTCCGGCTGCCAATGCCGAAGGTAAGCTTCAGGTGCTTGCCGTTTCCTATTACTTTTTTACTTTGAAGGACCGCGCCTCTATAGCAGAAAAGAGGAACCTCATTGCCTTCGCCGAAGGGTTCGAGGCGCTGAATAATCTTTACCGTATCCAGGCAGATGTCCCCCTCCGCCGCTTCTAACTGGGAAGACACCGTCGGCACCAGCATTTCATCGCTGATGTGGCTTTCTGCATAAACATTGATACGCTCCCTGAACACTTCCAGATTTTCGGTCAGGATGGTCAGGCCCCCGGCCTGCTCATGGCCTCCGTATTTCATGAGAATATCCGACTGGCTTTCCATGGCATGAAACAAATTAAAGCCTGCAATGCTTCTGCCCGACCCCACTGCTTTGCCGCCATCGGATGAAATGACAAAGGCCGGTTTATGATAGCGGTCCACCAGTTTGGAGGCCACGATTCCGATAACGCCGTGATGCCAGCCGCCGCCATATACAATCATCACTTTTTCCTGTTTATACCGGGTATCTTCCTCAATGATTTGGACGGCATCATTGAAAATCTCCTCCTGGACCTCCTGCCTCTTGCTATTGGACTGGTTTAATTCCATTGCAATTCTGCCGGCCTCTGCTTCGTCCTCTGTTGTAAAAAGGTTTACCGCACAATTTGCGCAGCCCATCCGGCCTGCCGCATTGATTCTGGGCGCAAGGCCAAAGGAAATGCGGAAGGAATCCACCTGGTTCCGTTGTATCTCCGAAGCCTTCAGCAGGGCCTTTATCCCGAGGCTTGGGTTTTTTGTTATTTTTTCGATTCCGAATTTGGCTATAATACGGTTTTCACCCGTCAATTCAACCACATCCGCAATGGTTGCCAGAGCGGCCAAATCCAGGTAGTTTTTATATTCGTCGGAGCAATTGAGCCTGATGCCAACGGCGTGAATCAATTTCAGCGCCAGCCCTGCTCCGCATAAATTCTTAAAAGGATATTTACTGCCGGGAATATGGGGATTCAGTACAGCCAGGGCTTCCGGCATCAGCTCCGGATTGCATTGATGATGGTCTGTGACAATAATGTCCATCAGCCTGCCGTTTTCGGCGCAAAGCTTTTGAATGGCTTCTATCTGAGACCGGGCTGTAATGCCGCAATCCACTGTAATAAGAAGGTTGTAGTCCCGGCTGCCGATATATTCGACGGCCAGGTCGGAAATACCATAGCCTTCTTCAATACGGTCAGGAATATAATATTCCGCTTCTGTGCCAAAGGATTTTAAAAAATGTACCAGCATGGCAGTGGCCGATACACCATCCACATCATAATCCCCATAAACTAGAATTTTTTCTTTGCTTTGAACAGCCTGAATAATCCTCTGGGCCGCAGACTCCATCCCTTCCAGAACAAAAGGATCGACCATGGATTCAAGAGAAGGGTTCAAAAATGCTTCGGCTTCCCCGACGTTTTTTATATTTCTTTGACTTAACAGCTTTTTAAGTATTTCTGGAACATCTTTTCCCTCACCGGAAAACAGATCGTCTTTGACAGGGGTTTCAGCAATGACCCAACGTCTGACATTACCCAAGTAATAATTTTTCATTGATTTTTATCCCCATGCTGATCGGATTTCTAAAGGCCGTACAGCCGGAGGTATCCGATCGATTATTTTAGCTTCAATATGAAAAATTCAGAAAAGCTTCGTTTACAAGAAGCTTTCCTGAAATAATATCACATTGCTGTTTTCATAATAATAAAGCCCGGTATTTCTCCGGGCTTCATTGATCATGACAATAATTTTTTGGCTATTTGATTGACCTGGTTACCGTCTGCCCGGCCTTTTACTTTGGGCATAACTACTTTCATAATCTTTCCCATGTCTTTGACCGATACAGCGCCGGTTTCCGAAATAGCCTCTTGAATGATAGCTTCCACCTGATCTTCGGTGAATGGCTCAGGCATATATTGCTGAATAATTTCTATTTCACGCTTCGATTTTTCAATCAAATCCTCACGATCACTTTTTTCCATTTCGGAAAGAACATCTCGTGCGGCTTTTAATTCTTTTGCCAGAACTTCAGTCACTCCGTCATCATCCAGGGTAATTCGCTTATCCTTTTCAATTTGGAGAACGGCTGAACGGATCAATTGGATCGTATCCTTTCGAATCCGGTCTTTGTCCTTCATGGCAGCCTTCAGATCATTCAACAATTTGTCTTTAAGGGTCATACAAATCTCCCCTTACTTTGTCTTTCTCTTCCTCGCAGCCTCAGACTTCTTCTTGCGCTTTACGCTGGGTTTGACATAGTGTTCTCTCTTTCTAACTTCAGCGAGAACGCCGGACTTAGCACATTGTCTCTTAAATCTTTTAAGCGCACTGTCAAGGGATTCGTTCTCCTTAACTCTAACTTCAGACACATCTATCCCTCCCCTCTGTTACGTACGTACAGCCGTGCCGGGGGATTTATCCAGTCGGTTTGAATGGTAAACCATATTACAGCACAATATACATTATATAATAGCGTTTCAAAGAGCGTCAATATATTTTTCAGTGATTATGGTTATTATAATATATTTATAGTAATTTTTCACCCATTTTAACGCCGCCCAGCACATGATAATGAAGATGAAAGACAGTCTGACCGGCTTGTTCACCGCAGTTTACAATAATTCGGTAGCCTGCCTCGCTAATCCCCATTATTTTTGCAACCTTTTTAATTCCCTGATGGATTGGAATGATATTTTGGATATTTTCCTCATTCAATGCCTCCAGGCTTTCTATATGAACTTTAGGCACCACAAGCACATGCACGGGCGCCGCCGGATGAATATCCTTAAAAGCATATACATGTTCATCCTCATAGACCTTTTCAGATGGAATTTCACCCCTAATTATTTTGCAAAAAAGGCAATTATCCATAAAAATCACTCCAAAATAATATTTTAAATGATTATTTTCCCTAAATATCAGCTCAATGCAGCGACTGCTTTTTCCTTTGCTATGCGGATGGCCTCATCCATACCGGAAGGATCTTTGCCTCCGGCCTGGGCCATATCGGGCCGTCCACCGCCGCCTCCGCCGCATGCCGCTGCGGCAGCCTTAATAATATTGCCGCTGTGTATGCCGGCGCTTACAGCATCTTTCGTTGCCGACACAATGAGGTTTACTTTATCTTCCTTACAGGAAACAAGTATAACCACACCGGAGCCTATTTTATTCTTTATGGTGTCCGAAGTGTTCCTCAAAGCGTTCATATCAAGGTCTTCCAGCTTCGCCGCAACAATTTTCATGCCTTTTACGGTAACGGCGTCATCGATCACGCTATCCAGGGAACCCTGCACAAGTTTTGTATTGACTTCTTCCAGTGCCTTTTTAGTATTTTTGATCTCCTCAAAAAGGCCATCGATCCTCTTCACCAGATCATCAGCCGAGGCTTTTGCCGCATCTGCCGCTTCCTTTAGAAGCAAGTCCCTGCCCTTATAATATCCGATGGCATTAAAGCCTGTCAGCGCCTCTATTCTTCTCACTCCGGCAGAGATTCCGCTTTCACTGATAATTTTGATCAGTCCCGCTTCGCC
>DOHN01000119.1:0-5139 GCA_003535195.1 Ruminiclostridium sp. | reverse complement strand
GTGTGCCGCCGCAGAGCTCCCTGCTGTAGTCTCCTGCCGAAACCACTCGGACCGTCTCGCCGTATTTCTCACCAAACAGAGCCATGGCACCCAGCTTTCTGGCTTCGTCAATGGACATTTCTTTTACGGATACGTCCAGGTTCTCCAGGATCTTTCCGTTTACTTCATCCTCCACCGCTTCAATTTGTTCCGGGGTCATGGCAGAAAAATGAGTAAAGTCAAATCTCAGCCTTTCAGGCGTGACAAGTGAGCCTGCCTGATTGACATGGTCGCCCAAAATATCTTTTAACGCCTTCTGCAAAAGGTGGGTCGTGGTATGGTTCCTTGCAGTAGCCTGACGTCTCTTGGTATCGATGGCGGCAACCACCTTATCGCCGATCTGAACGCTCCCCGATAAAACCTTTCCTATATGAAGGAATTTGCCGTCAGCCGTTTTTCTGCAGTCGGAAACTTCCATTTTAAACTGGTTGTTGGTGATATAGCCGGTATCCCCTATTTGGCCGCCGCTTTCGCCATAGAAGGGCGTGGTGTTCAGCACAAGGGCAATTTCGTCGTCCTGCTGAGCATTTTCAGCCAGTTCATCGTCCCGGACAATATATTGCACCACCGAATTACTGGTACTGTCTGTATACCCTACAAATTCAGTGATAACCGATTTGTCGGTATTGGCAAAGAGGTCCTTTTCCCAGGCTGAACCGCCTTTGCTCCGGTAAGCCTCACGGGCCATGTTCTTCTGGGCCTTCATCTCTTCCTGGAATCCCTCTTCATCGATGGAGAGACTATTTTCGGAAGCAATTTCCCTTGTGAGGTCAAGAGGGAAACCATAGGTATCATGAAGCTTGAAGACCATCTCGCCGGTAAGCCTGTTTGATCCGCCGGCGCGGGCCTGCTTCATGAAATCCTCCAATATGATCATGCCCTGGTCGATGGTGGCATAGAAGCGTTCTTCCTCCAGACTGATAACCTTCTTGATATAGTCCTGCTTTTCCTTCAAATTGGGATAAGCGTCTCCAAAGCATTGAATGACGGTATCGGCAATTTCTGACAGGAATGCCCTTTTGATTCCCAAAAGTCTGCCGTGCCGTGCCGCTCTTCTTAAAAGCCTTCTTAAAACATAGCCTCTTCCCTCGTTGGAAGGAAGAATGCCATCGGAAACCATCATGGTCACACTTCTGCTGTGGTCGGTGATAACCCGGATGGATACATCTTTTTTATATTCCCTGCCGTAAGCTGCGCCGGATATACGGCAGACATGATCCAGTATCGCCCGAATGGCGTCCACTTCAAAAATATTGTCCACGTCCTGCATGACACAGGCAAGTCTTTCAAGACCCATGCCCGTATCAATGTTCTTGCTGGCAAGCTCCAGATAGGTGCCATCCGCCTGGCGGTCGAACTGGGTGAATACATTGTTCCACACCTCAATAAACCGGTCACATTCACAGCCTACACGACAATCAGGACTGCCGCAACCTTTATCGGCGCCCCGGTCAAAATAAATTTCAGAGCAGGGTCCGCAGGGACCGGTCCCATGTTCCCAGAAATTATCTTCTTTACCCATGCGGAAGATCTTTTCATGGGCAAGCCCTACATCATGATGCCAAATATTATAAGCTTCATCATCATCCTGATAAATGGTAACATAAAGCCTGTCCTCGGGTATTTCCAGGGTTTTGGTCATAAACTCCCAGGCCCAGGGAATAGCTTCTTTCTTAAAATAATCTCCAAAAGAAAAATTTCCGAGCATCTCAAAGAAAGTGCCATGCCGTGAGGTTTTGCCTACATTCTCTATATCTGGGGTGCGGATGCATTTCTGGCAGGTAGTAACACGTTTCCGCGGCGGGACCTCACGTCCGGTAAAATAGGGTTTTAACGGCGTCATACCGGCATTAATCAAAAGAATACTGGGATCATTTCGCGGAACTAATGAAAAGCTGGGCAGCCGCAGGTGTCCTTTACTCTCAAAAAATGACAAATACATCTCTCTAAGTTCATTTAATCCAATCTTTCGCATATTGGTTTACCGACCTCTCTTGCAATAGCTAATGAAAACCACTGGACGTTTTGCATCCTTCAGTCTTTATATTCACAATAGAAGAAAGCCACAAAAGTGACTTTCCGACAAATAATCATTAAATATTAGTATAACCAAATAGAATAGCATGCGTCAAGCTGATCCGTCAGAACGCATGGCTGAAGCATGAATTAAATTTTGGTACATGATCAAGGCCCTATTCATATATATTAGGTATCTTGACAATTGGGAGCACCGTAATCGGTTATGCCAAAAAACAATCCCCTTATGATATATTAGTTTATTATTTTAACCTTTTAGCATAAGGGGAGAATATCATGAATTTAAATTTCTATTACATAATTCCAATAGCTATTATTTTAAAATCCATCTTTTATTCTTATAAACAAGTAACAAATTTTGTTTGGCTTTCCCCTTATATCTTTCTAAATTGTGATACAGATCATCCATATTGTAAAGTTTACCTATTACATAAATTGGGATTTCAAGACCATTATATCTATTAATACAATTGAAATCAACCAGTAGCCCATTTTCTGATATTTTTAATAATGTTTTGGCAATATCATCTTGTATAGGGCATACTTTACATCTTTTTGACGTAATTGACTTTTTTAGAATAATATTAGTAATTACGTTAAGAAATTCATTTATATCCTGACAATACAATTCATTATGCCAACCATCATCGTGTGAATAATAAGCAAACCTATTTTTTAGGCCGCCAAAATAAGACGAACCTAATAATTGTCCTGTATGACCAAAATATAGCAATTCCGCAACCTCATTAGGTTTTAAAGAGTCTAGCGATGCTGCATCCTCAAAATCAACCCAACAAAAATCACCAAAATTATATATATCTGCATTTAATAATCGATTTAGGTGTTCTTTTCTTACATAATAAAACCCCGTTCTTGAATGGAAGTCTTCTCCAAAGTAGTGATGTGCTATCAATAGAATATTGTTTATAGGATCAGCTAATGAACATACAAAATCTTTAAACTCTATTCCATATGATAATATCTTTTTCTCACTGTAATTAGTATTAATGTAAATCAATTCCTTTAGTCTTAAAATGATAATCACCTTCTATTTCAATTTTAAGATTATGGTAATATTGCATTTGCTGGCATAGTCCACCATAATGGTGGCAATAACGACGGAAGAAATCTAATTCCTCTATATATAAGATAACCAGCTCCGACAACTACAGCTCCAGTAGCTATTTTTTTAGTATTCTCTTTTTGTTTTGCACCTTTCTGCTTTTGTTCTCTATATTTAGCAGTTTTTTTATCCCAATCCCAGCCAGTTTTCTTTTTTAATTCTTTCTTTACTGAACCTGGTGGCTCTCCGGGGCTACTACTTCCCTGGTCATGAGGTGAACCATTTTCATTTTGTGCCCACTTACCTTTACTTTCTCTATCATTATAAACATGTGCATGTCTACCATCAAAACCGTTGTCAATCCTTACTTTCCACCCTTGTCCTAAATTAATAATTTGCCCCCCATAACCAGCTGGGTCATACATATTTATTACATTGTTACTACAATAAGCGAATATATTTTGATCTAGTAATGACGCTAATTCACCAAATGTTCCATCTAGATTTATAAACCTACCCCACTCCGGGTTATAATACCTGCTATTCAGGTAATATAGCCTTGTTTCATTGTCGTAGGGTAACTTCTGTAGCGGTAAAGATTCTTTTGGCCTAAGGAGTAAATCGGCAATTCAGAAAGGTAACAAAGACTAAATCCGTATTTCCTTCCGAGGCTTCCTTGGAAAAAATGCTTTATCTTGCCACTAAGAATGTCATTAAAAAATGGACACAAAGATATCGGAACTGAGATCAGGTTTTAAGTCAGTTAATGATTATGTACGAGGATAGGCTTCTTAGTTATATCTAAACCCACCCCCACCGCCCTCAAAGGGCTCGTCCTTATTGCCGGACGGGCTAGACCTTCAATACATTTTAACGTTAAGAACTGAAGGTATAGTCCGTCTATTATGGATGATTATTGATAAAATATACCAACTAAAGCATAAAGCAGTAAAAACGGGGAATAATTTTGAGCGATATACTTATTTATTTTGATAGCTACATAAACTAATCCGCTTTCCAGAAATGTATTAAATCATTTCCATACACAAAAAATTTTTCACTGCCTTAAAATTGCTTTTGCCAATGCAAACGTGGTTTTTAGGATGATTGACTATTATTCTGAAAGTTAATTTTCTACACACTAAATTTTATTCTATTATTATTTTCTTTTGTTAATATTTGCAATTCGTCAAATCCAAATTTAGTACAATTTTTAATGATCTTGTCAAGTATTATTTTACTTTTACAATATAATTCTACATCAACTGTATCAGTGCAAAATAAAGCAATCTGGCAGTCACTATTTACAAAATCAGCATAAGTGTCAATATTTGTTACTTGCATTCTATTATTAAATGCTTTTATGTCTGCATATACCAAATAATATTTTTCAATTTCAATACATTTCAAAAAATCTGTTCCATGCATTGTATCTTGATTGAAAATGGATGTCTTTAGATTATTATTTTTATCTTTATAGATAATTTCATTATCAGATATATACCATATAAAATTATCAATGCCAACTTTATCAAATATTTTAAATAAGAAGTTGTTATATTCATTTTTCAGTTTAAAAGTAACACCTATCATCTATTTAAACCTCCCCGTATAATAAATTCAAGATATAATTTTGCTAAGGTATATCATGGACATATTGCATTAGCAGGTATAGTCCACCATAAAGGAGGTAAAAGAGATGGAATCATCCTAACCCCTCGATAAATAAGGTAACCTCCTCCAACCACTGCAATTCCTTTACCTATATTATTCAAAGGTACTGAATATGCCGGCCCTCTTTTAGGTGGGTCAACCGACCAATCCCAGTCATGCTCATGTGGAACTTTGGGATGCTTTTTTGAATTACCATGATTTGTAATGTCTCTATCTTTCACTGCTCTCCCATCTGGACCATAATAACGTTCTTGTTCTAATTTCCCATTCTTTCCATACTTTTTACCTACAGAATTAGGCTTTCGAGAAGTCAACACTTTTTCGGA
>DOHN01000122.1:9668-12580 GCA_003535195.1 Ruminiclostridium sp. | reverse complement strand
AGAAATTTTTATACATGAAAGGAGTAGGGCGGATGAAAAAAAATAATCTTTTAGCAGGCGTGCTATATATGCTAAGCGGTGTTATTTGCCTAATGATAGCATTGCTATTTGATACAAAATTAGGCAGCTTATTATTCGGATTTTCGGGGGCTGGTATTGGTCCGGGCTTAATGATGATATTCCAATATTTCTATTGGACTTCTCCCAAAAACAAAGATCGATATGCAAAGCGCATAGATAATCAAAATATAGAGCTGAATGATGAACGCAAGCAAAAACTAAGGGATAAATCTGGGCGGTATGCTTATCTTTTAGGGCTTGCCGTTATCAGTATATCAATTGTTGTGTTTTCGATTTTAGGCAACTTGGAACTTATTTCAGATTACCGAATTATAGTCCTGTACTTATTTGGATATTTTGTTTTTCAATATGTTATCGGAGTAATTATATTTAGATATCTTAACAATAAATATTAAATTTGCATCAGACAAGGTCAATTATAAGGATGTGCTATAATTAAGAAAAAATGCCCTCGCTTTGTGGCATATGCCTATGCATTAAAAGCAGCAGGGAAACTTTAGATGGCGTAGAAGCTTATTTTGTTATGTTCATTTACAAAATTTATATTTGCGGGAGCAGGGTATGGTTAAAAATTATAAAGAAGTTTTATATGATAACGAAACTCTTTATTCAAAGAATTTAATACTTCGGAAGTTTAAAAAAAACGATGTTAACGATGTTTATGAGTATGGCAGTGATGAAGAGACTTTGAAATACCTGGTTTGGGATGGCTTAAAAACTGTTGATGATGCAAAAACTGCAATAATAGATTTTTATTGGTCAAGACAAGGTATTTTTGCCATAGAATTGAAAGACAAAAATAAATGTATTGGTTGCATTGATTTGAGATTAGTGCCGGAACATGAGAAAGCTGGTTTTGGATATGCGTTAAATCGGCAATACTGGGGCAAAGGATACATGACAGAAGCGTTATCGACGCTATTGAAATTATGCTTTGAAAAGCTCGACTTAAATCGTGTTGAATCAACACACTACATTGGTAATGAAGGTTCGGGTAAAGTCATGATAAAATGCGGGATGGAGCTTGAAGGTGTTGGTAAACAAGAGGTAAAAATAAAGGGCATTTATCATGATGTCGTACATTATGGAATTACCAAAAAGCTTTGGCTGGCTAACCATTCAAAATAAACAGGGGGAACTCCAAATGAATATTAAAACAGTGAAAATCAATGACATGGAGATAGCGATTGTAAACAGTGATAAAGTTTGTATTTCAGATGGACAAACCGCACTGGATTTTATGATGTCTGTGAACTATGAAACCGGCTGCCATTCTATTGTGATCAACAAAGACGCTATCGCGGAAGATTTCTTTATCTTAAGCACTCGGATTGCCGGTGAAATTTTGCAAAAATTTATTAATTATCATTTCAAGCTCGCCATTGTTGGTGATTTTTCAAGATATACAAGTAAACCGCTAAAAGACTTTATCTTTGAAAGCAACAAAGGAAAAGACATCTTCTTTGTATCCTCCGAAAATGAAGCTGTAGAAAAGCTGATCAAAGCATGAATTCCAATTTGTTCTATCCGTATTATATGAATATAGGGGGAGAGATGCCCAGATGAAAAATTTCAAAAGGGATGATTTGTTATTTTCACTTTGCGGCTTGAACTGCGGGCTATGCCCAATGCAATTGGATCATTACTGCCCCGGTTGCGGCGGCGGAGCGGGCAACCAACCATGTGCAATTGCAAGATGCAGTGGACGGCATAATGGAGTGGAATACTGCTTCCAATGTGAGGAATACCCTTGTGAAAAATATAATGGCATAGATGAGTTTGACTCCTTCATTACGCACCGCAATCAGTTAAAGGATTTTGAAAAAGCCGGGCACATAGGGTTGGACACTTATCAAGCTGAACTGTCTGAGAAAATAGACATTCTAAAGTATCTGTTATTAAACTATAATGATGGCCGGCGAAAGAGTTTTTTCTGCATAGCCATTAATCTTTTGGAACTGCAGGATGTAAAATCTGCAATGAAACAAATTGCGGCTGAGACAAAATCAGCGGATCTAACCCTAAAAGAAAAAGCAGCCCATGCAGTAAAACTATTTCAGGATATGGCGGCGCAGCGGAATATTGCATTAAAGCTCAATAAAAAACCGGGCAAAAAGCAATAATTTTACCGTCCCAATCAGAAAAAATCTATTTTTCTATGCTATACTTATCCGTGAACTAATTATGATAGGAGTTGAAGAAATGAATATTGGTGTAATCGGAAGCGCCGATGGGCCCACTGCCATTTATCTCGCTTCATCAGTAAATTGGGGGCTGATTATCGGAGCCGCTATTTTCATATCAGCAGTAATTGCGTTTTTTGTGTTGAAAAAGAAAAAACGGGATTGATCACCCGGAAAGGTCGATTGTCGATTTATGTATGTATTTTCTATTGTACTGATAGTAGCATCAAATGTTTTATATAATATATGCCAGAAATCAACGCCCCGGGGTGCAAACCCTTTTTCCTCACTGCTTGTGACATATGTCACTGCCGCCATATTGACTTTATGTGCATTTCCTTTCCATAAAACCGATGAAGGATTCCTGCAGACATTTCATGGATTAAACTGGACCAGCATTGCCCTTGGCATTTCCATTGTAGGGCTGGAATTGGGATATCTGATGGCATACAGGGCGGGCTGGAACATCAGTGTAGGATCTCTGGTAGCAAATATTTTTCTTGCATTGATGCTGATTCCGTTAGGCGTAATATTTTTTAAAGAAGGATTTGGTTTTAACAAAGTGCTGGGGGCTATATTCTGTATCATTGGTCTGGTATTGATCAATAAATAGTGACATTGAAAAGCGCCATGAGTGATGTTTTGTGC
>DOHN01000122.1:8222-9539 GCA_003535195.1 Ruminiclostridium sp. | reverse complement strand
AGCGCCATGAGTGATGTTTTGTGCGCCCCCGAGAAAATCCGTTTAACCAAAGAGCTCTGTTATGCTTTTGCAGAGCTCTTTATGATATTCTCCCTGCTTTTTTCTATAATCATACGCTGGGCAGGCAGGGTGATCGGGATCTGAAGCTCTTCAAAGATATGGAGGACCTTCAGGGTGATGGCTTCTGTAACTTTCAGATAGCTCACCCAGGTGGTGGTTTTGGTAAAGAAATACATCAAGACTTCCAGGGTTGCATTTTTAAAGCCCTGTAGGTTTACAACAATCATATCCTGATTGATATCCTCATTTTCCTGAAGCATTGCCCGGATTTTTTCCAGCATCATTTCAATCTTTTCATGAGGCGTATCCATTGGGATCTGAAAAGTAATATTGACCCGTCGTTTGCCCATTTTGGACCAGTTTGTAACCGGCTCGTTGCTCATAATAGAATTAGGTATGCTCACCAGGGAATCCGAAAAGGTCCGTATTTTAGTACTGCGGAAACCAATTTCTTCAACGGTTCCTTCGACTTTTTCAGTAGCGATCCATTCGCCTACACTGTAGGTTTTATCAATCATAATGGTAATACTGCCTAAAAAGTTTGCCGCCGCATCCTTAGCCGCCAGGGAAATAGCCAGACCCCCCAGACCGAAGCCGGCGATAATGCCGCTGATATCATCTCCGAATCCTAAAATATTAATAATTGTAAAAATCTCCATTAAAATAATGAAAAATTTAAGAAGCTTACTGAAAAGACTGATGAGCGAAGGACTGGATTTTTTGTCCGTTTTGTTTAAAGTACGCTCCAAAAGGTGAATAATACTATCTGAAGCCCGGTATAAAAACCAGTAAATGATGATCACAAAAAAGAGTCTCAAGCATAGATTCAAAAATGTTCTAATTGCCGGGGGCACGGTAAAAATACTGAGTGCGAGCCAAATGCTGAAGCCCGATATCAATGTTCTTACAGGTTGTTCAAAGCCATGTATCAGAATCTCAATCATGTCTGTTTTTGTTTTTTGGGTCAAGCGCAGAAGAATATTAATAATATATTTGGCAAATACCCGGCGCAAAATAAACCCTATTAACAGGATGCATGCGGCCAGAAGAATCCGAAGAAGTGCTATATTCATCTTAGTCAGATCACTGATGTGATTCAATAAGTCATTGAGCGTCATAAGTGTTCCTCACATTCAAGAGTATTATGTTAACCGTTTTGTATTATATGCATAATTATATTATTAATTTTATCAGACTTTCAAATAAAACTCTGAAAAAACATCGTAAAATCCAGGACGGATTTTCTCGAGGGCGCAC
>DOHN01000122.1:7903-8064 GCA_003535195.1 Ruminiclostridium sp. | reverse complement strand
AAAACACCACTCATGGCGCTAAATTACGAATCAAAGTTATTTATATTCCTTATATACAATAGAGAGCCATCATGATATGATGATATTAAGCATTTGGAACGGCTTATATGGAAGGACTTATACCAGGTTTTATTGTGAATACAACAAGGTTCCCGGGATCC
>DOHN01000122.1:6902-7788 GCA_003535195.1 Ruminiclostridium sp. | reverse complement strand
GTTCCCGGGATCCGTCAGCAATCTTTGGTTGCGCGGACGGGTGGGGGGTTCTTATTATAAGGGATTGATTTAAATGTACGAAGCACCGAATCTTATAAATATCACTGAAAGCAAAGCGTTGTATGACACCTATGAGATTGATACTCTTAAAGAGTTGCTCAGGGAATGTGAAAATCGCTATGGAGATCACATCGCTTTTCGATTCAGAAACAAGCCTCATGATCAAACAGAAAGCAAAACATACCGGGAATTTGCCCTGGATGTCAATTCATTTGGCAGCGCGCTCCTTGAATTAGGGCTTGCGGGCACTCATATTGCAATTATAGGTGAAAATAGATACGAATGGATTGTTTCCTATTTCGCCACGGTAAATGGAGTCGGCGTCGCTGTTCCGCTGGATAAAGCGCTTCCCCAAAATGAAATAGAAAATTTGCTGGAACGGGGAGAAATTGATGTCCTGATTTATTCCGATGGGGTAGAAAATACTGTCAAAGGTTTGGCAGCGGGCAATACCAGGCTCAAAACCCTGATTTGTATGAACCCGGAACAGGAACCGGACAAACCGGGATTCTATTCCTTTAGAAAGCTGCTGAAACGGGGCAGGGAACTAATTAATAAAGGGTATAATGAATATAAAGAAATGGCTGTCGATCCGGATATCATGAAGATACTGCTCTTTACATCAGGAACTTCCGCAGATTCTAAGGCTGTTATGCTTTCCCACAGGAATATCTGCGCCGATATTCTCGGGCTTGGCGGCATTGTATATTTCCCGCCGGGTAAATCGGTGCTGTCCATTCTGCCCCTCAGCCATACGTTCGAAAATACCACAGGTATGCTTTTCCCGCTATACCTTGGAATGACCATAGCGATCTGTGACGGGCTG
>DOHN01000122.1:898-6771 GCA_003535195.1 Ruminiclostridium sp. | reverse complement strand
CTGAAATATTTTTCAAAAAATCTTACAGAGTACCAACCTGACTGCCTTGTAGGTGTTCCTTTAATTTTTGATAAATTTAAAAGCCGGATCAGCGATGAGGTTAAGAAAAAAGGCCTGCACAAAAAAGTAAAATTGCTGATGAAAATTGCTAATGTGGCTGCCGCATTGGGCCTAGATCTTCGCAGAAAGCTTTTTAAACAGCTTCTGGAGCCCTTTGGCGGAAATCTTCAGGTCATTGTAACAGGAGGCGCCGCAGTGGAGCCCGGTACGGTCAATTGGTATGAAAGCATCGGCATAAAGGTGTATCAGGGGTATGGGCTGACAGAGACCTCGCCGGTTGTTGCCGGCGGAAATGACCGCAGGAGAAAGACTGGAACCTGCGGGGAGCCTCTGCCCGGTGTTAAGCTGGCTATCGCCAATCCTGACGCGAAAGGTGCCGGCGAAATCGTTGTCAGCGGCAAGAATATTATGTTAGGCTACTGGAAAAATGAAGATGCCACGAAAGAAGCCATTCAAGAGGGATGGTTCCATACAGGCGACTTAGGCCTCATTGACAAAAAGGGTTTTATTCACGTAACAGGACGGGTAAAATCCATGATTGTGTTAAAGAACGGGAAAAAGGTATTCCCCGAAGAATTGGAATCGTATATCAACAAACTTAAATTTGTAAAGGAATCTCTGGTTTGGGGTGAAAGCGCCTCCGACGGGACAGTTGAAATCTGTTCCAGGATTGTTCTTGACAAGGAACAAATGTCCTGTATACAGACTTTGCCCGATGATGAAAGCGGTATTAAAAAAATTCTTGACTCGGCTATTCGGGATATCAATAGGCTGGTGCCTGTTTATAAAACTATCCGTTATTATGTTTACGGGTATGAAGAACTGGTTAAGACCACTTCCATGAAAATTAAACGCTATATTGAAACCGAAAGAATCAGAGCAATTCTGAAGACCACGGCCTTGAATATCAAAAATGCGACCGGCAAGAATATCGATAAGCTTAAAGAGATGATGGCAAAAAGTGTTGAAAATTACTGATATTATTAAAAGAATAGAGAGACTCTATTCTTTTTTTGTTGGCCCGGCAAATTTTTTAGCAAAATTTGTTTTACCTAACCTTGTATACAAAAAACATTTGCTGTATAATCACTCTTGTGAAATGTTGATAGCAGAAGTAAATCTGGGAATATTAAATTTATGGTAAGTATCGAAAGGAGCATTCTACAATTATGAGTCAATTTTTAAGCAGGATTATTGAGCGTGCGAGATTGGACAAGAAGACGATTGTCCTTCCTGAAAGCACCGACATTCGTACCCTTAAGGCAACAGCACTGATCTTGAAGCAGGGTTTTGCAAATGTTGTTTTAGTGGGAGATGAGCGTAAAATTAATGAGCTTAAAGGAGACTTGGATATAAGCGGTGCCAAAATCGTTAATCCATTGACCTCGGAAAAATTGGAAGACTATGCCAATACCCTTTGCGAACTTCGCAAGAAAAAGGGCATGACCATTGAACAGGCTCGTGAAACCATTAAGAACCCTCTTTACTGGGGTGTTATGATGGTTAAAAAAGGAGAAGTGGACGGTATGGTATCCGGAGCTGCTCACTCAACAGCCGATACCCTGCGCCCGGCGCTTCAGATTCTAAAGACTGCTCCAAACGTTAAGCTTGTTTCAGCCTTCTTTGTAATGTGTGTACCTGATTGTGAATATGGCCTTGATGGTACATTCCTATTTGCAGACTGCGGTCTTGTAGAAAATCCCAATGCAGAAGAGCTTTCAGAAATAGCTGTCTGCTCGGCCTCCTCATTTAAAAATTTAGTTGGAGCAGAGCCGAAAGTAGCGATGCTTTCATATTCAAGCTACGGCAGTGCAAAAAGCGAGCTGGTGGATAAGGTTGTTGAAGCTACCAAGCTGGCCAAGGAGAAAGCTCCTGATGTTCTTATCGATGGCGAGCTTCAGGCTGATGCAGCTATAATTCCTGCAATAGCAAAGTCTAAAGCTGCAGCAAGTCCATTGAAGGGCGAATCTAATGTATTGGTATTCCCGGATCTTAATGTAGGCAACATTTCATATAAACTTACTCAGAGACTTGCAAAGGCCGAAGCTTACGGCCCCATCACCCAGGGTATCGCAAGGCCTGTCAACGATCTTTCCAGAGGCTGCTCTGCCGAAGATATTGTGGGCGTTGTTGCAATTACAGCAGTACAAGCTCAGGGAATTAAAGGGTAATATTGAAGGGGGATTTACATGACTATCTTAGTAGTTAACGCAGGAAGCTCCTCGTTAAAATATCAACTGATCGATATGGATCATGAGAAAGTTCTTGCAAAGGGCGTTTGTGACCGAATCGGAATACAGGGGTCATTTATTAAACACAGTACCTATGACGACAAATCCGTCACAAATGAAATTGAAATGAAATCTCATAAGGATGCGATTACAACCGTCATAAAAATTCTGACCCATAAAGAATGGGGCGTAATTAAATCTCTGAGCGAGATTTCAGCTGTAGGCCATCGTGTTCTCCATGGCGGAAGCAAATTATTTAAATCGGTAATCGTTGACGATGATGTAATAAAAATCATCGAGGAATGCATTGAACTTGGGCCTCTTCATAATCCTCATAACCTTACGGGGATCAAAGCCTGCCAGCAAATACTGAAGGGCGTGCCCCAGGTTGCTGTTTTTGATACCGCTTTTCATCAGACCATGCCAAAAAAAGCTTATATTTATGCTCTTCCTTATGAATATTATCAAAAATATAAAATTCGTAAATACGGTTTCCACGGAACCAGCCATAAATATATCTCCGAGCGTACTGCAGCAATTCTCGGAAGTGATAAATTAAAGATCGTTACCTGCCACTTAGGCAATGGGTCAAGTCTTGCTGCCGTTGATTGCGGAAAAGTTGTAGATACTTCCATGGGCTTTACTCCTCTTGACGGGATGGCAATGGGTACCAGATGCGGTTCTGTTGACCCATCGGTAGTTACTTATATTATGAACAAGGAAAATTTAACCCCGGAACAGATGGATACCATCATGAACAAAAAGTCCGGTGTTTTAGCCGTATCGGGCGTAAGCAGTGATTTCCGCGATCTGGAGGCAGCCATCGAGCAGGGTAACGAACGCGCGAAAACAGCTGTAGAATTGTTTACTTACCAGGTAAAGAAATTAATCGGATCCTATGCATGTGCAATGGGTGGACTTGATGCGATTATATTTACAGCCGGCATCGGGGAAAATACTCCCAAGATCCGAAAAATGATTTGTGAAGGTCTTGAGTTTATGGGCGTATCGATAGACGACGCAAAGAATCAGACCAGAGGCAAGGAAGCTGAAATCAGCAGCGATGGCTCAAAAGTCAAAGTTCTCGTGATTCCTACCAATGAAGAATTGGCTATTGCAAAAGAAACAAAAAAATTGGTTGGTTAATTGTTGACAACGATTCAGCCGCACTATAAAATGTCAAGGTAAAGGGGAGACCCTTTACCTTTTTATTTAAAATAACGAGGTTCCCGAGGACCTATCACCAATCTCTGATCGCGTTGATGGGCGGGTTCCTTATATTGTTATGAGAATAATAAACTAAACAGCCATGAGGCTAAGATTGAGCCCTGGAGGATAATCATATGAAGGTATGCAAATTTGGCGGCACATCAATGGCCAATGCGGAGCAGGTAAAGAAAGTCTGTTCCATTGTTACAAATGATCCGGAGAGGCGAATAGTAGTTGTTTCAGCGCCGGGCAAGCGATTTGATGACGATACGAAAATGACTGATATGCTTATTGACTGTGCCAATAAATATCTACAAAATGAAGATTACGAAACCGTGCTAAACAATATTGTCTCACGATATTCGGAAATTGCCGGAGATCTGGAGCTGGGCGATCAGATCATCATGGATATTGAGAATAATCTGCGGACACGGATTTCTCTTCCCTTTGGTTCCAATGAAAAGTTTATGGACCGTATGAAAGCTGCCGGGGAAGACAATGCTGCCCGTTTGTTTGCCTATTACTTGAAAAGTCAGGGCTTTAACGCCCAGTATTTAAATCCGAGGGATGCCGGGCTGTTTTTGAGTGATGAGTATGGGAATGCACGGGTATTGCCTCAATCCTTTAAAAACCTCAGAAAAATTAAAAATATGAAAGGGATTATTATCTTCCCCGGTTTTTTTGGCTATTCCCTCTCTGGCGAGGTCGTAACCTTCCCCCGGGGCGGTTCCGACATTACAGGCTCCATACTGGCTGCCGCTTTGGAAGCTGATGTCTATGAAAACTTTACCGATGTGGATTCTGTTTTTGTTGCCAATCCAAAGCTTATAAAGGATCCGAAGCCTATCCCCACGCTTACATACCGTGAGATGCGGGAGCTTTCTTATGCAGGATTTTCAATCCTTCATCAGGAAACCTTGGAGCCTGTATTTAAAAGGGGAGTCCCTGTAAATATTAAGAATACCAATAATCCCGACGCGCCCGGCACCATGATTACGCCAACCCGCAATAACCTCTTGAGCCCTGTGGCTGGAATTGCAGGAGACAAGGGTTTTTGCTCGCTCAATATTAATAAATATATGATGAACCGGGAAGTTGGTTTTGGCCGAAAAGTGCTGCAAATCCTGGAAGAGGAATGCATTCCGTTTGAACATATGCCTTCCGGAATCGATGATATTTCCATCATACTGAGAAAGAGTGAACTGGATGATGAGAAAAAAAGCCGGATTATGGAGCGAATAGCGAAGGAACTCAATGTTGACAGTGTCAGCTTTGAATATGACCTCGGCCTCGTCATGGTGGTAGGTGAAGGAATGAAGCGCACTGTAGGCATCACTCACCGGATCGCCAAGGCTCTTGCCCGAAATGATGTGAATATTCGGATGATCAACCAGGGCTCTTCCGAGGTCAGCACCATGTTTGGAGTGAGCGAAGATGATGTTGATAAAGCCATTGTAAGTATTTACGACGAGTTTTTCAGATAGCCTTTAAGAAGTTTTTTATCTGGAATATATACTTTCTTTTTACGGTAGAAATTGATTTTAAGGAGGCCGTATTAGATTTCCTTAGAGTAGATTGGTATTATGTATATGAAATATGATTTGATAGAAGAATTTGTAGTACGGTAGGAGATGATTTTATGATTCTTGTTTTGAAACCGGGGGTGGCCCCTGAACAAAAAAACGAGCTGATCAGGCACATTGAATCAATGGGCCTTCAAGTTCACGTTTCGGTGGGCGAAGAAACCACCATTGTAGGTCTTGTGGGTGACACCACCAAGATAAACAGCTATACCTTTTCATCCTATGATTTTGTTTCAAATGTCCTTCGCGTAACCGAGCCCTTTAAGCAGGCAAACCGCATGTTTAAGCCTGAAGATACGGTGATAGATGTTTGCGGCAGAAAAATCGGCCATGGATATTTTATCATTATTGCAGGGCCATGTTCGGTAGAGAGTGAAGAACAGATTGTCGGTATTGCCCGGGAATTAAAAAAAGCCGGTGCTTCATTTTTAAGGGGAGGCGCCTATAAACCGCGCACCTCGCCCTATAGCTTCCAGGGTCTTGGTCTGGAAGGGCTGGACTTTCTTACCATTGCGCGGCAGGAGACAGGCCTTCCCATTGTCTCAGAAATTATGTCCACAGATGTTTTGGACCGGTTTATAGAAGATGTGGACATCATTCAGGTAGGCGCGAGAAACATGCAGAATTTCGTGCTTTTAAAAGAGCTGGGCAGAACTAAAAAGCCTATTCTGTTAAAGAGAGGCATTTCCGCCACTTTAGAGGAATGGCTCATGTCTGCCGAGTACATTTTAAGCGAGGGCAATGAAAATGTCATCCTCTGCGAACGCGGCATCCGCACCTTTGAAACCTA
>DOHN01000122.1:0-762 GCA_003535195.1 Ruminiclostridium sp. | reverse complement strand
TTTGAAACCTATACCCGCAACACCCTTGATTTAAGCGCAGTTCCGGCTGTCAAAAAGCTCAGCCACCTGCCTATCATTGTGGATCCCAGCCATGGGACGGGAAGGGCATGGATGGTTGGTCCCATGTCCAAGGCCGCGTTGGTATCAGGAGCCGACGGGCTGGTTATAGAGGTCCACAATAATCCTAAATGTGCCCTAAGCGATGGTGAACAGTCCATCACGCCGGCCCAATACAGTGCCATGCTGCCAAAGCTCAAAATTTATGCGGAGCTTGAGGAAAGGAAGCTGGAGGTTTAGCCTATGGAGAAGGTGAATGTGAGGACTGAGAGCAAAGCCTATGACATTTGCATTGAGTCCGGTCTTTTTCATAAGCTGCCTGACATTTTTAAAGAAGAGCTATCCGGCAGGAAATTAGCTGTTGTATCGGATCATCAGGTATTTGGGCTCTATGGGCGGGAACTTTTTCAAAAGCTTACTCAAAAAGGATTCCAGGTAAAACCCATCGTATTTGAGGCGGGGGAGCAGCAGAAAAATCTTTCTACACTTACCCGCATCTATGGTGAGCTTGCCGGCGGCTCTTTTACCAGAAGTGATATTATCATTGCTCTGGGAGGCGGTGTAACCGGAGACATGGCGGGTCTGGCGGCTGCAACCTTCCTGCGGGGAATGGGGTTTATACAAATCCCCACCAGCCTTTTGGCCATGGTGGATTCCAGCATAGGCGGAAAGGTTGCGGTGGTTCTTCCTCAGGGGAAAAATCTT
>DOHN01000180.1:1771-3426 GCA_003535195.1 Ruminiclostridium sp. | reverse complement strand
TTTTTTATAGTTCCTTTTGAACTTTCTTTTTGCTGTCTATTGTCGTCTTTGACACGCTTCACAGGGATGGCTCTTTTTTTTTGAAAATATTCTGCACTGGCACCAACTATCCGCGTTCTTTAACATTGGACATAAAAAAGCAAAAGTTGTTTTTGGGATTGCCGAAATTTGTCCTTTACGGACGGTATCTACTATTATTAAAATAATACTATCTTGAAAAAGAAAAGGGGAATGTTTGTGTGGACAGCAGAGAAATATTAATTGATGCAGGTAAAAAGCTTATTACCGAAAGGTTTACGGTAGAAACATGGGGAAACATTAGCTTAATCGCCTGTATAGGTCTGTTAATCCAACGGAAAAGTGTGAGCGATGTCGTTAAGGGTACCTTTAAAGCAATGCTGGGCATGTAAAGGATATTACCACCATCAAGGAGGATGCCAAGCGTGCCAGAGCAGAACGAATCTGCCTTCTGCTAGGTAAGAAGTGTATCATGGAACGTGTGCACTTTACCTGCGGAAAAGCTTACATAGATGCTCTAAATGAGGTTTTGCAGGATAGTGAGCTTAAATTTTAAACAGTGACTATGGAGATGTATTTCTATGGATGATAAACAAAGGGCAAAAAAACTGGAACTACCCGCCATGGACAGAATTCTTAGAATAGTAATAGATTCGGATGCTTACAACGAGGTTGATGATCTTTATGCCATAGCATGGGCACTGTGCAGTCCCGAAAGGTTAAAGGTGGAAGCAATTTATGCGGAGCCGTTTTTAAACTTTAGGTGTAACGGAATTGCTGATGCTATGCAGAAAAGCTATGATGAAATATTAGCATTAACCGCAACAATAAGCAACGCGGAGAAATGTGCCATACTGCATGGCGCCGCTAATACATATACGGCTATAGGAGCCCCTGTCAACTCTCCGGCTGTACAGGATCTGATTAAAAGGGCAATGGCGACGCCAGCAGACGGTGAACCGTTGTATGTGGTAGCATTGGGGCCGCTAACTACAATAGCATCAGCAATTATGCTTGATCCTGCAGTGATCGAAAAAATAGTGGTTGTCTGGATGGGGTATGGTTTGGAGGATGAAAAATGGAGCGTACCAATGTGCCCCAATACCTTGGTAGATATTGAAGCTGCCCGCTATGTTATGAACTGTGGCGTACCGCTGATTCAAATTCCCGGTACACCTGTTTCTTCACATCTGCTTACCACACTGCATGATTTAAGGCACTACCTTTCCGAAAAAAACAGGATGTGTGACCTGTTGCTGGAACGCTTTGAAAGATGGCAGAGGAGTTGGGCCAAGGACGAATATGCGTGGTCAAAATCGTTGTGGGATATAGGCGCTCTAGCAGTGCTCATTAATCCGTCGTGGTGCCGTTCCTACTGTATGCGTTGCCCCGTAATACCCAAGGGCTTTGGCAGACATCAGGCAGATGATGTACCAGAGTATCAGAGAGGTGATCCAAGGTATCCCTGGGAATTTGATAATGCTAGGGTTGTTTTGCCGAATGAGCCACGCCATCAGGCAAGGATAATTTTTGAAATCAAGAGGAACCCGGTATATCTGGACCTGTACAAAAAACTGTCGGGGGATAGATAGGGAGAGATGGTGTGAAAAATTCATGCTCGGTTTTAGACTACCGCA
>DOHN01000180.1:0-1742 GCA_003535195.1 Ruminiclostridium sp. | reverse complement strand
TGTTTTGCCGAATGAGCCACGCCATCAGGCAGTGATAATTTTTGAAATCAAGAGGAACCCGGTATATCTGGACCTGTACAAAAAACTGTCGGGGGATAGATAGGGAGAGATGGTGTGAAAAATTTATGCTCGGTTTTAGACTACCGCACGGTAGATATAGGGAATGACGATGAGCTTGTAATACTGGATCAAACACTGCTGCCAGGGGAGATAAGACTACTGCGTCTCTGTAATCCAGAGGAGATTTGGGATGCTATCAAGCAACTTAAAGTTAGGGGTGCTCCTGCAATTGGTATTGCAGCCGCTATCGGGGCATATGCCTCGGTAAAAAGACTGGGTGTTAAGAGCAGTGCCGAATTGGTCAGTAGCTTCAAGGGAATAACTTCTTATTTGCGCACCTCCCGCCCGACAGCTGTCAACCTTTTCTGGGCAATGGATAGAATGGACAGCTGCGCCGACAAAAACGCAGCTCAATCAATCGATCATCTATTGGCAGCTTTGCGCAAGCAAGCGGTTGAAATGATGCAACAGGACATTGAGGTGTGCCACAAAATAGGCCAGTTGGGATTAAGCTTGTTGAAGGACGGCGATGGTATACTGACACATTGTAATGCGGGGCAGCTGGCAACGGTAAAGTACGGTACCGCAACTGCACCTATCTATCTGGCGAAAGAAGCGGGGCTTAATGTAAAAGTGTTTGCCGATGAAACCAGGCCGCTGCTGCAGGGTGCACGCTTGACTTCCTTTGAACTTCACTCGGCGGGTGCGGACGTTACTTTGATATGCGATAATATGGCGTCCACAGTTATGAAAAATGGGTGGATACAAGCAATCTTTGTAGGGTGTGACCGTGTAGCGGCCAACGGAGACACAGCCAATAAAATAGGTACGTCGGGTGTCGCTGTTTTGGCAAAGCATTACGGTATACCGTTTTACATATGTGCGCCTACATCTACCATTGACTTGGCGTGTAGTTCAGGCAAGAACATTATGATTGAAGAACGTTCGGAAGAAGAGATCACCGAAATGTGGTATGAAAATAGAATGGCACCCCAGGGGGTAAAGGTTTATAATCCCGCTTTTGATGTAACGGACAATGAGCTGATTACTGCAATCATAACTGAAAACGGAATCGCTAGAGCCCCCTTTATCAATTCGCTTCCTCTTGTCTTGTAACAGCAAAATAGTACGTGGTACCGTATGCCGCCGGATGCCCGCCTTAAATGCAGGGAACCATCGAGCGCATCATTAACGAGGGCTGTGCCGGCCTGGTCTGTATCATTATATAGCCCCTAAAGAAGAAGCCCCGGCCAGGCGCAGCCCCGGTTTGTATTTGCAGAGGAAGGATTCTTTCTCAAAGGTTAGCATATGCAAACCAAAGCCTCTGCATAGAGGGCACTTTACAGGCCTATCCTCAAAATATCGGCGGGCTGCCGCGCTGTGCCCGGCAGAAAAACAATGGTATCCTGAAATTATGTGCTTTCTCGCTAAAATACACCCTGTAATTAGGCTAAATTAATGGATTTTTGTCAGTTGCATGGATGCGCTAAATAGGGTAAAATCAACGTAAAGAGGCAAACCGGCCCCGTTGGGGTCGTTTTTCAACCCTAAGTAGCAAATGAAAAGAGGCAGGCAATTGCAGCTTTTGAAAGAAAGAATCCTCAAAGACGGCAAGGTAAAATCCGGCAATGTGCTTAAGGTGGACAGCTTTCTGAACCACCAGATGGACATTGCCCTGTTTG
>DOHN01000158.1:52800-54485 GCA_003535195.1 Ruminiclostridium sp. | reverse complement strand
AATTATTAAATTCTTTACGGTTGAACTTTCCATCTTCTATAAATCTCTCACCATTATCAACAAAATGAATACCTCCGACTTCTTCAAAATGTAGTCCAATGGGTGCCATTTTCAAATCGACAAGATTAAAAATAAATGGCTCCATTTTTGCCCGTGTTTCCGACATCAGTACCTTCTTTTTTGAATAGTCATATGAAGCCGCACATATTTGTACATATTCATCCCAAATTTCATATCCGTTTAATGTCTTGCCATCATGTTTAAGAACATGGGGAATATAAATCTGAATTGATGGTTTAATAAGTTGCATTTTTTCTTCTATATTTCCAAATTCCAATGTGCTGCAGTAAGAAATGCTTCTATTTATATTCGACGAGTTTGGCTTAGTCCTATGGACTTTTAAATCTTCGAGAACCAGCGAATAAATGCTCAAAAAGTCCTTATTTTTTAAGTACTTCAATACCTCAGGGTTATTAATGCTATGATTTACACGGCAATCCCCTTTATAAACTACCTCCGGCTTTGTACGATTAAAAAAGTAAGCGACACATCCAGATTTAATGCATGAGCGATTTATTCTACCCATAAATTGCTCCTCAGAATCCGGCAAAGAAACTTCTTTATAGCCAATATCCATATCAATATCAATACCGGCTTCAATAACCTGTGTAGCCAGTAATATCATTGATTCTGTGCTTTTTGTTTCGCTGATAACCTTTTTTCTTTCAATAGAGTTGTCGTCACCACTCAGCTCATAAATGTCATAATTTTCAACAGCTTCTTCATTCCCCCTTAAAATATTGTAAAAATCTCTCGCAGCTGTTTTTGTGATGAATTCAACAAGTATCTTCTTCTTATTATTATTCAGAACATGATCCGCAAGTGCCTGTAAGCTTATCTCTTCATCTTTCATTAAGCTCGTATCAATCTTTACCCTGTTTTTGAATATTGGGTGCTCGTAATATTTTCTACTATTAGATAATAGCTCTGCAAACACGTTATCAGTATTAAATACTTTATCTAATCGCGGTAATGTGGCTGACATAATAACAATTCGAATATTGAGCATTTCCGCATATTTACTTAGGAATATGATAATTTCCGGCCAGATTTGGTTCTTATAACTTTGAATTTCGTCAATTATGATTACACTGTTGCAAAGCTTCACAAGAGGAAAGACTTGGCCCCTGCTTGTTCCAAATAGTGAATTGAAAAAATTCACATGTGTCGTCACTACTACCGGATAATTATTGAATAGCCTATTCATCCAGAGCTCATCATAGTCAGTGTATTCTTTGTTTTTCTTTTGTATTGGTGTTATGGAATTTATGATGATCATGTCATCATGGAAATAATTTTGCAACGTGTTTGCTGTCTGTTCTACCAATGTATTGAATGGAAAGATGTAGAATATATTATTAAGGTTTTTATCCTTTTCCAATAGCTTCAGTGCTATATTAATAGACGTATTGGTTTTTCCGCTCCCGGTCGGAGCCTCAAAATAGTAAATTCTGGCCATTGGATTAGAACATAATCCTTTTTCTGCATCTAAGAATATTTGTGTTCTAAGGTCATTGATTGAATCTATTTGATTGATGTCATCCTTTATTCGGTAACTTTTTATACTCTTAAGTAATTCACTGTTATAATAATTCGCGCTGAACTGCTCAATACTCTCTATAATG
>DOHN01000158.1:42675-52686 GCA_003535195.1 Ruminiclostridium sp. | reverse complement strand
ACTCTCTATAATGCTAATTTTGAATTCTGTTTGGTTCTTATACTCCGAAGTTGCACAATAATCGCATGCGGTCATTAATGAAAACAATAGTCTCATGAGTATAAAAAAAGATACTGAATCTGGAAATAGGGTCTTCATTTTGGGGTTTGTCAGACCTATGTTTCTCGAGTTATCCAAAATGCTAGTCAGATCGTGCGGATAAAACTCATTGTCATAGCATGCTCTCAATTTATTTTCAAATTCATCTGCGTGCACTAATCGTCCATGATGGCATGAAATAGCAAATGCAAAGGCTAGCATAGCCATAAAGCATCTTTTGCTTAATTTACCGTAGTTAGACAAAACCTCTGAAATATAAATGTATGCTGAATAGATTGAATGTTCTGAGCTTGAATCGCATGACTTAAACTGTCTGTTGCCCATTTTCTCCCTTTGAAAAGTCGGATTTATCTTACCAATATCGTGCAAATATATTGCATTAGCAAATAAATCAGTAACCAATTCATACTCTTCATGGACAAATCCAGATTTTTTTATTAGATTGCATATAATTGTTTTGAAATCTTTTTTTTTATTATATTTTTCAAAATATTTAACTGTCAGGTTCATATGATCCATAAGAAGTTCTTTATCTTGGATACCTTTGTCATCGGTATGCGCGAAATACTGTTTCTCTTTAAGTATGTGATCCACATTTAACAATTTATACATAGTATCTCCTTTCAAAGATGCAACGCCGCTGTTAAGCGGCGTTGCATTGCATGATGGCATTAATTAAATGCCAAAATCAAATCTTCAAAATTAAATGTATCCGGAGCATTTTCAACCATGCAGTTGGTATATATCGTCCGGGAATATGTATAAAAATTGTACTTTGGTTGCATACCTGTGGGTGAATACTCAGTAAACACAAATGCAGCTTTATCATCCTTTGTATCTTCGTCTTTAAGCATGTCAAGCTCACCGATGAATAACGAATCTATGAAATCAGCCTGTTTCGGTTGAAGTTGAACAATTTGCGCATCCAGAATTGTTGCAGGGAAATCATTTTTCCCAAGGTACGGAATATATGTGCATTTTTCTAAAGTAAGATTTTCAATTAATTTGTTCCATAATTCATCATCTATGCCATCATTCTTTAAGAAAATCATCCAATCAGGTTCTTCCAACCATTGTTCAAAGACTTGAAGATTCCCTCCCGCCTCTTTTGATGCATATCCAACACTATTATTAAAATATTGTATCTTTTTAGAAAAATAGCCATGCGGTGCTAAAGGTATAATTGACACAGATAGTCTCTGAAGCATTTCATAGTATTCAGGATATTCTCTTGGTTCTTCTTCAAACAGCTTGTAATTATGCAATCCTTTCAGACCGATGATAGCTCCAAGTAGCCCAAGAAGGGCTACTTTATGAATATTGTTATACGTATAGTAAACCACCGCATTGACATCCGGCTTTTTGAAAAACCCGTTTTTACCGCTCAACCTAAATTTTATTGCTTCATACATATCTTAGCCCCCTTAATACAGGCTATTGACTGTACAATCTAAGCCACCGGAAACGAAATCGACCTCTGACTTATTAAAATAAACCTCAATTTTTTCGATTTCACTAAATGAATCGCCCAAATGTTCTTTCAGCCTTGTAGCGTCAATTACAGATTTACCACCTTCCTTAGAGAAATCTATGTAGCCGTCAATATTAGCCAAGTACAATGAGCTATCTGGCTTGCAGTACAAGAACAACGCAAATTCGTTCTCGCATCCAGATTTGCTGTTTGTGTTAAATGCAGTCGCTGCCACTAAACACCCGGCTTTGAATTTTTCAAACGCTTCTTCTGTATAACCCTCAAATCCATCAATCCCAAGTTGTACATAATCATTATAATTCTGAGGATTCACCGAAAACGGGTAGACGTAATGCGCTTCCTGGGTAACAATTTTTTTCCCCATGCTAGAAGCTTGAGCGTCTTCGCTTTTTTCATTCGAATTACGGAATGGAGAAAGGATATCAATAACTTCCAGGTCAGTATCTTTATATTTATTATAACCTTGTCCTACTTGAACCGCACCAGTAATACCGATGTTCTGCTTCTTTACTGCGAACGTTGCTCCAAAATTCATAACATCAATTGCCAAAAACAAGTTCTTCAGTACCTCTTTAGATGGGGTTTTTTCATCCAGTTTTGAAAACAATTCTTCATACCGCTCATTCAAATCCTTTGGCTGTAACTTACCCTTATCTTCTTTCTCGTCAATTTTATACGACTTAATGTAAAGAACTTTTTCACCTTGATATTGCCACATCCTTTTGATTGGATATTTGAAAGCCTTATCGCTCCCGAATAGCACTCCGGATAATACGCTTTTTGGATTACCTGTCATGTCAGCATTCCAATTAGACATGATACTTTTAATGGCGACAACACCATATACGCGTCTATTCATCTTCATTTCTCTTCCTCCTCGTTTTTCTTATAATAAATAATACTAGGTGATGCAAAGCCCGCAAGAATCAAATCAGTCATAATCGGCTGTGTATCGTCTTTATGACTGTTGACAATTGATAGTAAATTATCAAACCTGCTTCTGTTTTTCCCTTCAAAGACATTTATTTCATGTCCGTACTTGCCAATCAAAGCGGAGATTTCACGTTTGATTTTATTGCTATCCTTAGCTCTTAAAATAGGACTAACCGAGTTGTAGGTCATGTTTTGTGCTTTGCTTAAGCCTATAAGATAACGCGCAAGCTGACCAACAGCAAAGTAAAACTCCTGATCACTGCTGCATACCACTGGACCTTCAGGTTTATCCTGCAGTACCTTATCCTTAAGTTCTTGATAGCCATCCCTAACTTCGCTTCCCAATTTTTCCTTACCTCCTACTTCAAAATATTCAAGTAACGCAAATCTCAGGTTTAGTGCTCTTGCAAAAAGTGTAAGATTGACATTGTTGGGTTCAGGTTGCTTTAATTTTTCTAAAATCATTCCTAGCGAAACTTTATCAATAATGGGCTTTATAGCGGTATCATCGGACTTCCTAAAATAGCTGATGAAAGCATTTTTTGAAATTTGAATTAGTGACGCTTGTCTTGCAGTTAATATCTTGGAGTTTGCTTTTGGTTCATAGTAGTAGTTTTTTACTAAGCAGCCGTTAAACAAAACATTGTCTACCACAGTCTCAAAGCTCATCATATCAGTTATGGATTTATTATCATAATTGGTAAGTTGTAAATAGTTCTTCCGCTTGAATGGCCTAGTTAGATACTCTTTTGCTTGAGGCAGCATTTCATAATCATCGACCTCGAACGTTTTGCCCCTCTTCAGATGAACAAAATGAGCACTGGTATTACCACTAATTTTCTCTTGCAGAGTAATTGCATCTGAGGAGCCATCTAGTAAATACCCTGCATTAATTGGTTTACCGTCTTTACTTTGTGAGTTGAGCCAGAGCATCAGTTGATGTGCATCAAGTGCCTGATTAAATGTGATCCTATAAGGCACGCTATATGGTGTTGTTTTATGTTCAAGAAATGGCTTCTTCGAATTAACACCCATATTTTCATTTGACAAGCCAAATATTTCGCCATTAATAACAAGATTGTCATCATTGTTGTTAAATATTTTTGGTATTAGATATAAGTCATTTGCTGTCTTATAAT
Source organism: Ruminiclostridium sp. (assembly GCA_003535195.1). Lineage (GTDB taxonomy): Bacteria > Bacillota > Clostridia > DSM-8532 > DSM-8532 > DTU059. Next base: position 49,023 of record DOHN01000158.1, on the reverse strand, counting down.
CTTCAATTGAAGCTTTAATGAACATTTTAAGATACTTTCCCGGTTTCAAATCATATTTTTTAACCAGTTCTATAACTGTCGGAATACTGTCAAGGAACTTATGTTTGTTCAATTTAACTGCTTCTTTATCTGTAGGTTTAACTGGTAGGGTTTTAAAAATATTTTTGTAATTGTCATACCAATTCCCAAGAGCATCAAAATAGCGGTTGATATGTTCCTCTAAGGACGGAAAGTCATAAATGTTTACATTTTTACTTTCTTCACCACTTTTGCCCTTTTTAGGGTCGTAGTATTTGAATGAAATAGAGTAAATGTTGTTGCTGTGAATCTTTTTTTGGGGGTCAACCGGTTTGTTCATCTCAACAAGTAAGCTATAAAAATCCATAGCTCTAACCAATTCAAACAGCTCACCGGTATTCCCACCATCTTTTTGAATAAGTATTTCTTCGTGGGAATCACCGTCAAATAGTATGTAAAGCCCTTCTTTAAGCGAATAACTGGCGGCAGCAAGTTCGCTGGGATCTCCCATCCGTTTCAGTGATGAGAGCAAATCATAAATCAACCTACATCACTCCTTAGAATCATTTTGCAATGCAAAATCCAAGCCCAATTGAATTCTTTTCAAGCATTCCGGCGCCCATAATCGTATAGGCTAATTTTTGCGAGTTTTCATCGTTCTTAATAAGTATTTTTACTTTTGCTCCAAGAATAGATGCATTTTTATACTTGACGACAATATTCTTTTGATTCAGTTGTATGATGCCATCAATGAAATTTTCATCAGGCTCTTTAAATTCCGGAAAAACAAGCTTAGTCTTTCGACATGCATTTGAAAATATCTTATCTCGTAAAATAAGAATGCCATTGCCACAAATCCAGTATTTACTATTAAGTGTACATACAACAGGTGTAAGTGATGTTATCTCTGAAATTCGTCTATACGGTTTTGGACTAATATGAGCTGCCATAACCTTAATACCACAATTTTCATTGCATATAGACGATTTGACTGAAAGTAAGAAATGTAGATCAAAGCTTCGAATTCTAAAAACATAGGCGCGACCAGAACGATAAATCCTATCAGGTTCTAATGGAGCAGGTAACGAGAAAATATAAAGTTTAAAAGTGTTTTCTTCATGCTTAATTTTTAAAGTCTCATTAAATGTCATGGCTTTTGCAATAACCTTGGATAGATATTCATTGCAAAACTTAAGCTCAATATTTTGAGGAAAAATAAAAGTTATTGTGAGTTCATTGTAAATGATAAAGACCCCTCCTCTCAATAAATTCTCAATGATTTAATTAGAGGTTTTATAATGATAATTACAATTAAAGTATATATTCAGTTGTTCTGTGTGTCAATCATTTTTTTATAATATTTTGTTAATTAATTCTAATATTTCTTGTTGATTAAATCAACAAAACCACATAAACTAGACTTATAACCGTTAACGCATAGCGTATTGAAATATGATTTAATTTGAGGTCTTTATACGAACCTAAACATGAGATGTTTGTCAAAAAGGAAGTTATCAATTGATAACTTCCTTTTTTATGAAGCCGAACGCTAAAATCAACCCGGCGCTATAGCCACCTTTACTTTTTTTAAGATACCTTATCCTAAGATTGTCTTTGCCTCACTGCGAGCCTGATGAATTATGGGGCTGATTGCAACGCGCTGGCCTGGTCTCCGGATGGTGAGAAGATTGCCTTTATTTCTTCGATTCCACACTGTCCGGCTACAATTCAAGTGATGAATTCGGTTGGAAGCGACCCGGAGACTCTCACAAGAAGTCCAATTCGCAGCTATGCCCTTACTTGGTCTCCACTTATCCGTCTCTAATTTCAAACATCTGCATCGCAAACTATTCAGATAAAAAGTTAACTTGATTTATTAAGAGACCATTGCCAATGGCACACATTTGGAACTTGATGTCGCCAATGTGGTAGCAAGTGCCATGAAGGACTGGGCGGCCGAAAGGGGTGCTACACATTTTACTTATTGGTTTCAGCCAATGACGGGTATAACCGCCGAAAAACACGACAGCTTCATTGTTCCTGATGGTGACGGTATCTGGAGCTTGCTAAGGCATACCGGAAAAAGGTTTATATTGCGATGAGTGAGTTAAGACTAATTGTTAATGAACTTGAAATGCTTATCAGCAGTAAACATTGGAACATTTCAACCTATGCTGAAATTCTAAATAGTGTAAACGAATAAATTGATTTTAATAATAAACATTTATTCCATTAAAAGTTCACCTGTTCTTATATTTAACCCTAGGTTCAGTACAAGAACAGGTGATTCAAAAACTATGCTATGGATAAACCACCATCAATGACCAATGCTTGTCCAGTAATATATGAAGAATCATCACTTGCTAAGAAAAGAATGCCATTTGCCATTTCTTCTGGTTGCGCACCACGCCTCATCGGAACACCTGGTAATACAGCGTTATCAAAATCACTACCCGGTTCAACCATTTCAGAATAGGTTAAGCCTGGGCATATAGCGTTAAAACGAATGCCATCTTTTGCATAAGTCTTAGCCAATGTATGTGTAATGTGGATGGTTGCTGCCTTAGATGCTGAGTATGGAATGTTCATCGGCATCGCTACGATACCACCAACAGACGCTGTGTTGATAACAGAACCCTTGCCTTGTTTTAGCATAACCGGAAGTACTAATTGCATCATAGCAATTTGGCTTTTCAAATTTGTGTTCATTGTACGATCGAAGTTATTTTCCAAATCGATATTCAAGAAATCTGCGTCAATAAGAACACCTGCGTTATTGTGTAGAACATCAATTCTGCCATATTTCTCAACTACATGGTCAACCAAAGCCTTGCATTCTTCTTCAACTGTTGCATCACATCTGAAGAATTCAACCTGGCCACCACGTGCAGCAATTTCTGCTTCAACCTTTTTACCAACTTCTTTACGTCTACCTGTAAAGATAACTTGTGCACCCTCTTTAGCTAATAGTGTAGCGGTTGCCTTGCCAATACCAGAAGTTGCACCAATGATTAATACAACCTTTCCATCAACTCTTCCCATATCAGTACCTCCTAAATGTGATTTTAAATTGTTAATATTGTAACAAAGAATGGTCAATACTTCAACCCATAAACGTTAAATTTTCGACAAAGTATTCTTCGCTCCTTTGACCGACTGGCCTGTGTTTCAGTCCGACGTGTGGAAGATATTACGGAGGCTTTATGGGGCACAAAAGTATCTCCTTCTACCATAAGCGAGCTGAACAAAAAAGCATATGTGCATATTGAAGATTGGCGCAATCGCCGCCCTTTACAAGAGAGGAAATATCCATATGTCTATGTAGATGGCATCTATTTACGGCGCAACTGGGGCGGCGAATATGAAAATATTAGTATACTTGTGGCAATTGCAGTCAACGAGTACGGCTATCGTGAAGTACTAGGTGCCGCCGAAGGCATGAAAGAGGACAAGACTAGCTGGACTGAATTCTTCCAATGGTTAAAGAGTCGTGGCATGGAAGGTGTAAAACTCATCGTTGGTGACAAATGTCTTGGCATGCTGGAAGCCGCAGGAGAAGTATTCCCCGAAGCTAAATATCAGCGCTGTACCGTTCACTTTTACCGCAATGTTTTCTCGGTTGTTCCACGTTCCAAGGTTAAGGTAGTAGCTAAGATGCTTAAGGCCATCCATGCCCAGGAAAGCAAAGCGGCAGCAAGAGAAGAGGCAAAACTAGTTGTTACCGCGCTACGTGAAATGAAACTGAAAGAGGCTGCCGGCAAGGTAGAGGGTAGTATTGACGAGACGCTCACTTATGCAGATTTTCCATTGGAACATTGGACAAGAATTCGTACAAACAATGTAATTGAGAGATTAAACCGAGAAATTCGCCGACGGACAAGGGTGGTTGGTACCTTCCCGGATGGTAATTCAGCATTAATGCTTGTTTGCGCCCGACTACGCCATGTAGCAGGAACCCAGTGGGGCAATAAGAAATACATGAACATGAAGCACTTAGAAAATACCGACCTTGCGTCGGATCCTATGGTTGGTTAACTAATTTTTACCAAGGTTGCAAACAAATTTGCGCAAAAATCTTGACGGTAGGCGTAATTATAAGAAAACGCATGTACCCAGTTTAAACATAATGGGAAGGTCATTCTACCTTTTTCTCCATTTTGACCATACGAATTGACGACCTAAATAATTGAAGTTCTTTTTCTTGACCATCATAAAAGAGTTCGGCTTCATCAGTATATTTTTTAATCATTTCAGATGAGGCTTCTTTTGTATTAAAACAGTGAAGTGTGTTATCTAATTGATAGAAAAACCATCCGTTGAAATTTTTATTCTGATGGATGATATATTCGGGATGATTTGCGATTAGTCTACTAAAATCATCATTAAGTGAAGAAAATGCATCTTTAATTCTAATCCAAAATTCATAATATATCTTGGCCATTGCTGCTGTATACTCTGCTACTGCTAAGCTGAAAACATAGTGTGGTTGTGTACTACATCTGACTAATAATTCCTCGGCAAAGCTCTTCATCTCGTTTTTAAGACTTTTGTTATGATTAAAATGCGGGGTTTCTATTATTTGCGCTATATCAAAACAAAACATATTATTATCAATACTAACAGGTAAATGGCCATGCTGAGAATAATCGCGCAAACGTACAAGTAGTCGATAGCTAAACGATTCATCATATACTTTTGACAGCAGTTCTTTGTACTCCCGACATGCGTCATGTACAGACTCAGTTCCTAACATACAAGCTTCCAAAGAATCTGTAAGCGTTTTTCCAGCACTAATGTAGCTGATAATCAAAGCATTAACTTCTGTTCGGTCATCGAAATCTCCAAGATAAGACTTGCGCCTTATTAATTTGTCTGAGTTACTAAGTTCATATGTACTGAGTACGCTTATCAGATTATAGCGAAAAACAGCAAACAATTGGTGTATTTCCTGCACATGCCGCGTAATTTCTATGTATTTTGATATTGTATTCAATTCTTCTTCATTTAAGTCAGGAATTGTGACACTATTAATATCGAACCCTTGATATGGCATTATCTTTTCAGTATCCATAATATATTAAATATTTCTCCTTGTTTATCAATTAATCTGCAAAACCTTCTATGGTCATGATAATCATTTTAGAAAATAGAAAATGAACTTCCTATAATTGCTATAACAAGAAAACCTCACAAAGAAATCCCTGCACGGTCGACTTTATCATTCTTATATTGCGTGGACAGACATTCCGCCTACTGTTGGCTTATTATACCAAATATCGCTATAAAAAACAATAATATAGCAATGCACTTGTTGAATTGTGCAATCACCTCTAAAATTTTGATTGAATTCAAAACACAATCAAAAAGCTATGGAGGAAATGAGCATGAGGTTTTCTGATGAACAAAAGCAAGAATTGGTTGCCCTTTACTATGGTGGTGAATCAGTATCCGATATCTGCCTGCAGAATGGCATTCCGGGGAGCACCTTCTATACATGGCTAAAACCATATCAGACAGAGGTCGCACCCTCGGGTCACATCGTTAGCGCAAACGAATTTATCAACGCGAACATATTCAGTCCGTGTTTAACGAAAGCAGGCAAAGGTACGGCGCCAACAAAATAGCTGCCGTTTTATCAGCGCGTGGCGTCAAAACCTCTCCCAAATACGTTGCGGAACTGATGCGGGAGGTGGGTATAGAAAGCATTGTCATCAATTCTAAGAAGGGGTACAAAAAGCATCTTAGGTTTAGCAAAAGCAAAACCATGTGCAACGTTGCACATGGGATGTCAACAAAGAACAGTACATACCTAATAACATCCACCTTTAAACGTGCATTTAAGAAAAGGGGTAACCCACGGCAGCTAACTTTCCACAGTGACCGGGGTGCGCAGTACACCTCGAATGCTTTACGAAAGTTGTGCGCGTGAACAAGGTTGTCCAGTCGTTCTCCAAGTCCGAAAGTCCTTACGACAACGCAGTTGCAGAAGCACATTTTGTAAGCGCTTAATAATAAGGCGCCTGTGATAGAGAATGCATCCATGAGATAATAATGTCCATTATTATCTCAAGTTTTTCAAGTTGAGAAACTTGAGCGAGGAGTTGAGAATCATGGATGAAGTTACATACATTAAAACCAGGCTTCGTCAGGAGCAATGGGAAAAATTAGTGCGAAAAAAATCACATCAGCCGTCATGCTTACTATTACTGGCTCCGTAAGATACGGAAGAAAGCATGTAACTCAATTCTGCCTACTATTCCAAAACAAAATACATCTCAGCGGCGGCGTAAGAGGACCAGAAGGGGAGATTGCAAGTGGGTACTGGATGCA
>DOHN01000158.1:42241-42541 GCA_003535195.1 Ruminiclostridium sp. | reverse complement strand
AAGTGGGTACTGGATGCATTATCATAGTCTTAACTACCCATCTGCACATTGCTGGTATATAAGCTAAGGAGGTTTCTACATGCTATCACTTTTGGAGAATATTACCGAACAATCATTTATTGAATATGTATCTGCACATAGCGGTACTGCAGACACTTTTTCACTGACTAAAAACGGGTGGTCAACCGCAGAAAAAAGCCATGAGCAGTCCGTCGTTCTCAACGCCCTTGCCCCATATCACATCAAGACAGTATATACCAATCGTTGGTTCTGTCATTGTGTACCAGACGGCTACAAAAT
>DOHN01000158.1:41706-42067 GCA_003535195.1 Ruminiclostridium sp. | reverse complement strand
CCAGAATCAAAAAAAATTCTGCTCTCTAATTATGATAGCATTTTTTACAACGGCTCTGTATGGAGTAAACCAGAAGATTTATGTTTTTTCAAAAATCAAAAACTAATCTCTGGTAGTGTAACCCATGAAAATATCTGTTTTTCATATAGCGAAACAATGACACTTCCCGGAACATGGGAGACCATACCTACAAACACATCTGAGCAAATCTGCATTCCTGAATAAAAGAAACAACGGGGCAGGAAAATGGAAGCGTGGGCTACATTCATTTCTACAATTCAGAAAGACCCCACAGCACATTAAATTATAAAACACCGGATAAGTTTGAACTGCTGTATGAAGAGAAGAAAGCCAATGCCAT
>DOHN01000158.1:40806-41407 GCA_003535195.1 Ruminiclostridium sp. | reverse complement strand
AAAACTGTTCAATACTTCGTACCCTGTTCATTTGGTGCCGATGGCCGGACTCGAACCGGCACGGTGTCGCCACCGGTGGATTTTGAGTCCACTACGTCTGCCAATTCCATCACATCGGCATGATGCTTTATTATCTTAGCATATGACTTTATCAAAATCAAGACTTGCATTACTTTTCCTGTGTGATTTTCTGTATGACGGCCTTGATGTCGTCATCGGCGTTTATAGTATATCGCCCTGGCTTTATGGCTTTTTCCAGATTCCCTTTTTTGATCAATATATCAAACTCAATGGAGCTCTTGATAATGCCTTCCTCATACAGCCGCTTTGACACTTGGGAAAAGGTTTCGTCTTCATAAATAGTAATGGCCAGACTTCCGTCCGCATTTCTCGAGATATCGGCGCTGTTCTCATAGCGATCAGCCATACCAAGAGCTTGGGCTCTTGCGATGACCTCCGAATCGGACAATTGAGGCTCATACCCAAAAAAGAAAATGACGCCTAGAATAGAGGTTATAATAATGCCTAATCCCATGCCTAAAAGCACGCTTTTTCCGTCTATGATCTTCAATTCTGCCGTCCCACCCTGGCAATCAGTTCG
>DOHN01000158.1:28514-40624 GCA_003535195.1 Ruminiclostridium sp. | reverse complement strand
AGTGCTGTCAAGCCCGCCTTTGGCCAGATTTATAACCTCGCGCTTTTTCAAATCAAAGGGCAGGATCTTCCCCTTATGGGCGGGTGTCTTTTTATGCATATTTTCCGGTTTCTCTTCTTCCAGAATCTTCGCAGCAGGCTCTTCGTCATAGAGCAGAATTTCTTTCTTAGGAGTCCCAGCCCCACCGGCTGATTTCAGCGATTCAATTCTGAGATCTGCGTCGCTTAATGACTGGGCCAAGGAACTATGTTTTTCCTCGATGCAGGTGACAATATAATCTGAATAACGATTCATCTCCGATATAAGAACATCCGCATCCTCAATAACTTTTATCAAGTCTTCCTTCTTGCCTTTTATATCTTTCCGGTAATCATGAAGCTTATGCTTTTCGACCAGCATCCAAATGAACGCAAAGACGGTAATACCCGATCCGATCAAAATAATGCAGGTAAAAAATACTGCCATTTTAACACCTCTATTTCTTTTATCCTCAGTAAATTATCAATTTATGCTGAAGTACAAATATCTTTACAATCGTATATCAATAGTATGTCTTGGGAACTTGGCTTCGGCGGGCCCAGTTGTCTCTTGATCTTCGCGGTCCTTTGATTGTTTCCTTTTCTTGCTGTTTCCGCTCCCGCCTTTTTGCTTGTCTGTAATAGCCAGTTTCTGCGTCTCTTTTTGTGAATGGACGCTTTTGGTATCCCGGTCGGCTGTTTTAACCGTGTTCTCAGCCTGCTGCAGAGCCTGGCCTGTTATTTTGTGCTGAGCATCATTTTGAGTCTTTGCCACCTCATTTATCTTGGGCATAAGAATCTGATAATCCACAGGTCTGATTGACATCTGGGTATCACCTCCATTTTACAATGAACCAAAACGAATATCCGCACCATCACTATAGAGCGTACAATACTGAGCTTCTTCTTTTATGTACAGCGTACTTTTGCCGATAGCAACTTTTACTCCTGGGAACACGCTGCCGCGGACTCTGATCTTCCCATCAGCCCCTTGCTGGAGCTTTTCTTCGATATCAGAGATTTCCTTTTTATACTCCTGCAGCTTATTCTCATAGAAGAATTTAGTCCGGGTACTTTTTGCCAAAATCTCGCGTTTCTCCATGGACAAATCGCTGGTGGCTTTTAATTTATTTAAAAGGGCGATGGCCTGGTTGGCCTTTAAAAGGCCTTCTTCCACATTTACTATGTCGCCTTTTAAAAATTTAAGGCGCTCTCTAAGATGGGGATCGACCCCTACCTCCAATATAGTCGTAGTGGACATTTGACTGCCTAAGATTTTGAGATCTACAAGTCTTCCTACACGGACGGTCCCTCCTACAAGCAGTCCTTTTTTCCCTTCCAGCTCAAGCTTATTGCCGCATTTTACATCACTGTGCATAATCGCTTCAGCCATTATATTTCCGTGTGCTTCAGCGGTAGCGTTTTCAATATATTTTGCAATGATATCGCCCCCGGCAATTAGTACACCTTTTCCGATACCATGCATGCCTCTCTTTAATATGATGTCTCCGCCTGCTTTTAGAATCGCTCCTTCAACAACACCGTTTACTTCTATGTTTCCTCCCGCTTCTATTTCAAAGCCGGAAAGGACATTGCCTCTGATCTCCACATTACCGATAAATTTTATATTTCCTGTGGAGTTATCCACATCCCCCAAGACCTCATGGACTGCAAATACACTTAATTTCCCGTCTGCAACCTGAAGCTGCCCGTCAATATCGGAAAAAAGTTCCTGGCCATCCTTGCTCAAAACAACATTACGGCCTTTGGAAATAAATGCGGGACGTCCATCAATAGCTTTGAGTTCCATCCCGGCCAGATTCTTTCCTTTTATGCCCGGAATAGGCGGAATAAGCTCGGCCAGCTTTTGTCCCTTAACAATATTTTCAATGAGCTTCATGTCCTTATAATTAACCGTTCCATCTTCCATAATGGTCGGCTTTCTATCTTTCTTTATATCAATAAGATAGCGGACCTCACCATTCTTTCCGTTTTGAGATGGAATTCCTTCGGCAACCAGTATCCTCTCATTATAGACGGGCTGAGTTGCAAGACCTCGAATTTTTTCCTCACTCATTCCAAAAACGACACCTTTGGAATACAGGGCCTGCACAATGGCTTCCACAGTGGGCGGCAGGCCGCCGCCCTCCGGCGGGATCAATACTACGTAAGCCTGCATTTTATCCGGTGAAACAATCACTTCGACAGAACAGTCAACGTTTTCTTCCTTCTGGGCCTCGGCAATTTTTACCGGTTTTCCATCGCTGAGATTGATGGCTTCACTGATCAGAGTGGCATAATAATTTCGAATTTTCTTTCTATTGATCAGATGCAGCAAATCGTCCTCTGATACCCGCGATGTAAAATCGGCAGGCTTATAGACTGTGAGATAGACACCATCCTTCTCATACGTTAATTGGTAGCCTGAATTTTTTTGAATGTTTTTTTCTGGCATTTTTAAAACTCCTTCTCACACTAATGGCAGTTATTTATTCCATGTCAGGGTTTAAAAAGACCTTGCAAAACATTATAAAATCGCACTTTTGAGTCGATCCAGTTTTCCTTTCATTCTTAGAATAGCCTTGGTGTGCAGCTGCGAGATTCTGGATTCCGAAACCTTCATAATCATACTGATCTCTTTCAGTGTCAGCTCCTCATAGTAATAAAGTGTAACAACAGTTCGCTCTTTTTCAGGCAGCTTATTAATGACATCGGAAAGCGTTTCTTTCAGCTCGATCACTTCTATCCGCTGCTCGGGCTGGCTGGTATCCCGGTCCATAGAGAGAGGATCAAAGCTTGTCTCATAATTTTGTTCCAAATAGTCATCCAAAGAAACCATTTGGGACATATTCACTTCATGAAGCAGCTTATTGAGTTCACTTACAGTAATGCCCAGCTTATCCGCGACCTCTTGGTCTGTGGCCGAGTGACCTAAATGATTTTCCAGTTCAGAATAGGCTTTCTCCAGATCCTTGCCTTTTTTCCTTAAAGACCTCGGCGCCCAGTCCTGTTCACGAATGGCATCGATAATGGCCCCTCTGATTCTTAAGGAAGCATAGGTTTCAAATTTGACTTTTTTATTCAAGTCAAATTTATCGATGGCATCAATCAGACCAAACACCCCATAGCCTACCAAATCGTCATATTCAACATTGGATCCGAAATAGATGCTAAGACGTCCGGCTACAAATTTGACCAAATCAGCATATTCAATGATTAATTGTTCTTTGACAGCCGGTTCTCTTAATTCGCTGTATTTTTTCCATAGTTCCTGTTGCCTCTGTAAAACAGCTGCCATTTCTACCTCCATCTCCCTTTCATAAAAATATGGCAGGAAGTCATCTCCGTAATTTATTGGTTAAGCTCTTTCTTGATAAAATCTGCTATGGGAAGAGCATTAAACATTTCTTCTTCCGTATCCTTACTGGAATGATCCTTTGTTCTGATATCTACAACTTTGCCCTTAGTACTGCCTTTTCTCTTTTTGTCTTTAGAGTTCTCTTGCTGTTTATTTTCAAGATGCTCCCGCTGCTCTTGTTCTTCCTTTTCTTTTAAGGTCTCATAAATGCTTAAGGCAGCCGCTTTTATGAAGAAGCCCACCAAATAAAAAATGATCATGACAATAAGCATTCTGAACATATTTTCTTTTTCGGGCACTTCTTGAATATACCCCGCCATGCCTACAACAATTGCAACTGACAAACTTATAAGCAAAGGCAGCTTACGGATATAATCCATAATACATCCTCACCTATAAATATTTAATACCAAACCCAATTGTCCTTACCATGAGCCGTCCATCCTCCGATGAAATTTCTATGGTGCGGCCATAGTTTCCCCCTGTATCCTCACAGACGATTGGTATATTCATTTCCTTCAATATAGTACGTACTGCCTCGCTGTTGCGGAGGCCGATTTTCAAGGTCTCGCTGGCACCGGTAAAAGCAAACATTTGGGCACCTCCGGCTATTTTTGCTATCAGGTTTCTCTGGTCCGAGCCCAACACTTTCATCTCTTTAACAAGATCTATAATGCCGGTATCGGCGAATTTGGCCCGGTTGGTAACTTCTCTTGCTATTGTAGAAGTTGGAAGCATAATATGTGCCAGTCCCACGTTTTTTTTCCTTTGATCAAACAAAGCAATGCCTACACAGGAGCCAAGGCCAAGTGTGGTTAGAACGGCAGGATGATTCGCGACTTTCAAATCTGCCATTCCTACTTTTATCAAGTCTGCCATCATACTACTCCCAATGCATGCAATAAACGCTTAAAAGAGGCTTTGTCAGGGATCAGGAACAATTCTCCGAGAACACTTTCTTGGCCATCTGTAAACTCATTTTCTATGTAAAGGACACTGTCCGAATCTTTTGCAAATTCTATTGCGGGAACACTTAAAATGGCGCCTGACATATCAACGGCCAAATCCGGAACACCGGGCATAATTCTTAAATTGGTCAAATTTGATAATGCCGAAAGGTAGGAGCCGGCTAAAATATTGCCGATTTCTTTCAGTACCGACAGCGTCATCTCGTCATATTCCAGCTTGGCATTATGGCTTTTGTTCATTAAAATATTGACCAGAATCCGGGCGCTTTGCTCATCGAGAATAAACATCAGGCTCCCGCTTATGTCCCCTTGAACGATTAACAAAATTCCTACTACAAGGGTCTCCGCCCCGCCGAGGACATCACTTACCTCCGAAAACTTCATAACGTTGATTTTCGGAACCTTCATATCAATTTTTTTGTCCAGCAGCTTTGCCAGCGCAGTAGCAGCATTGCCAGCACCGATATTCCCAATTTCCCTTAGAACATCAAGTTGAAAACAGCTTAACGCATTAACTTCAAGGCCGTCCGGCATATTTTCTCACCCTCTTAGTTTATTCTTTGGTAACCAACTCATTTATGAGCTTCTCTATATTCAGCAGTGTTATGAGCCTTCCCTCTGCCTTTCCGATACCCATGATATAGTCATAATTTCTGTCATTGCTGATAGCAGAAATATTTTCTATATCATCGTCGCTTAAGTTCACTACCTCTGCCACACCGTCAACAATGGCCCCCAGAGCGACATCATTAAACTTAAATATGATCATTCTGGTATCATCGTCAGCGTCAATTTCAGGCAAACCAAATTTCAGTCTCAAACTCATAATTGGAATAATTTCGCCTCTTAAATTTACGACTCCTTTAATATAGGCGGGTGTGGAAGGGACTCGGGATATATTCATCATTTTCTCTATAATAGATATTTTATGGATGTCGGCTCCAAATTCCTGACTTTCTACCCGAAATACCACATACTGCCTCATGTTTTTTGCCGAAGCTTTTTTTACTTCCATGCTGGAATCCCCCTTTTCGTATAGCTCTATCAATCTTAAAGGGCAAGAGAATTAACATCTACTATAAGAGCAACATTGCCGTCTCCTAAAATAGTGGCTCCTGCAATATATTTAACACCGGCCAGGACTTTTCCGAGTGACTTTATAACAATTTCCTGCTGCCCGATCAATGAATCCACAACAAAGGCCGAATACTTATCTCCCTTTTTGACAATGACAGCCGTAAGAACCTTTTTCTCGCTGTCCTGAAGCACTCCCGGCACGCCCATGATCTTATCCAGGCGCACTACCGGAATCACTATATTCCGAAGTAAAATGACCTCCTGATTTCTGACCAAACGAATATCAGCGGGTTTGACATTATCAATTTCCTGAATAGAGCTTAAGGGTATGGCATACTTTTCATCTCCAATTTTCACTAAAAGAGCCTGGATAATGGCTAACGTCAACGGTATCCGGATGATGAACCTGCTTCCCTTGCCCATCGCCGTCTCCACCTCAACCGTGCCGCCTAATGCTTCAATTTTGGTTTTTACAACATCCAGGCCTACGCCCCGGCCCGATATGTCGGTCACTTTTTCGGCAGTGCTAAAGCTGGCTTTGAAAAGAAATTCAATAATTTCCTTATCGGAAAAAGTCTTAACAATGTCGGCTGATTCAAGGCCTTTTTCAATAATTTTTGCCCGCGTTTTTTCAATGTCAATTCCATGGCCGTCATCTTCTACTTCAATGACTACGTTATTGCCATCCTGATAGGCGCGCAAATAGATGTTTCCGGTATCAGGCTTGCCGGCCCGGATCCGCTCTTCTTTACTTTCAATGCCATGGTCGGCGGAGTTTCGCAAAATATGTATCAGCGGATCTCCGATCTCATCAATGACAGTTCTGTCAAGCTCTGTTTCAACGCCTGACATATGAAGCTCAATGCCCTTGTCCAATTCTCTGGCAATATCCCGTATCATTCTGGGGAACCTGTTGAATACCGTCTCAACGGGGACCATTCTCACCTTCATGACGGCATCACTGATGCTGGTTGTAATTCGTTCCAGATATTCGATGGAATCGTTAATTTTAGACTCCTTGCTATGGCTGGAATCTTCCAGGCTGTTCTTCACAATGATGAGCTCACTTACCAGATTCATCAGCACATCCAGGCGTTCAATATCTACGCGTACCGTCTTCCCGGACTTTTGCAGCTTCTTGCCGTTCTGATTGTCCTTGGCATTATGATTATGAGCTGATTGATCTGCTCCATTATGCTCTGCCGCGGCTCCCTCCGTATTGCTGGCCGAGGGAGCTTCACCGAGATGCTCATAAGTAATCTCGTTTACGACCACGTCCGCCACTTCGGAAACAGAATTGATTTCTTTTTGGAAAAATTCTTTCGGCTGTTTCGTAATAACGATTACTGTAAATTCAAAATCGAATTTTTCGTCTTCTATATCTTCAACCTTAGGAACAGATTTGATTACGTCGGAGTTATTTTCAAAAATTTGAAATATGATGAAAGCGCGAGCAGCCTTTAAAAGACACCCTTTATCCAATGCGACATGGATTTCAAATGTATTCATCTTTGAATCGAGAGCTTTTTTTAAGACATTAATATCATACTGGTCCAGTTCCACTCTAAGCTTGCTGTTCCCCTGATGAGCACCAGGATCAATTGCGTTCTTTGCTTCAGCTGCTTTTTCCTGATTTTTTTCAGATTTTCCGGTTTTCTTCAGTATATTGGCCAGGCTGTCAATGATCTCCTGAAAAGTTTCTTCACCCTCCTGGCCTGTTGCTGTAACATTATTGACATAAGTCTCTAATGCGTCAAGACATTTAAAGAGGACATCTACCATATTTGAATCGGCAAATATACGGTCGTTGCGGAGTTCCTCCAGAACATCCTCCATATCATGGGTCAAAGTCTGCATTTTCGTATAACCCATTGTTCCGGCCATCCCCTTTAATGTATGGGCTACCCGGAATATCTCATTGAGAACAGCTTTATCATGATTGTTTTTCTCAAGCTCAAGAATTGAAGCATTGAGTTGTTGCAAATGCTCTCTTGACTCCTCCACGAATATATCAAGATATTGATTCATATCCATTAGTGGCGCACCTCCATTTGGTTCATTATACAAGAAGGAATTTTTTGCAGCGGAACAATTTCATCCACTATATCCAACTCTATAGCTGATCTTGGCATTCCGAAAACGATACTCGTTGATTCATCCTGCGCAATAATATATGCATTTTTTCTATTTTTCAGCTCCAGCAATCCTCTGCTTCCATCACTTCCCATGCCGGTCATGATGACTCCGATAACAGAATCGGCATTGGATTCAGCCAGCGATTTCATCGTGACATCCACACTGGGTCGGAAACTTCCAACAGGCGGTGTTTTTTGAAGCTTTATTAAAATATCTCGGTCCTCGCCTTCAAAAGTTAAATGGTAATCTCCCGGTGCTATATAAGCATGTCCTGCCTGGAGGCTGTCATTATTCTCAGCCTCTTTTACCGCAAGGCTGCATCTTTCATCAAGCCTTTCAGCAAGAGATTTTGTAAAGCCGGGAGGCATATGCTGGACAATAACAACAGCCGCAGGCAGATCTGCAGGAAACTCAGGGAGAATTGCAGATAGAGCTCTGGGGCCCCCGGTGGAGATGCCGATGACGACTACATATTTCAACTGCGTTGTTTTCTCCGGCCTCTTAACCAGGGATTTGGATTGTTGCTGATTTCGTTTGCCTGCCTTTTTTAAGGCCTGGTATGCCAGCTTTACTTTTCCAATAATTTCGGTTCGTTTACTGTCCGATACCAACTCTGCCGAGCTTTGGGGCTTTGAAATGAAATCAAAAGCACCCAGCTCCAGTGCTCGAATTGTGGCGTTGGCCCCGGTCTGTGTACTTCCGCTGACCACAATAATCCCGTACGAGCCCTGTTTTTGAAGATTCTCAAGGCAAGTGATCCCGTCCATTACCGGCATTTCTATATCAAGTGTAATTACATCAGGCTGAAGCTCGTGGGCTTTTTTTAAAGCCTCCGCTCCGTCTCTCGCCACCCCTATTACATCAATTTCGGTATCCTGTTCCAGCAGATCCTGTATGAGACGACGCATCAAAGCAGAATCATCTACAACAAGCACCTTTATTTTATTTTCTCTCATTTAATATGCCAGCCTTTATTAAGTAATTTTCTCTGTGAATCAAAAATGAAACCTATAATCCTTTCCCTATCCTTACTGGTAATTTCGGTGAATTCCGCTCCTACCTCATAATGGTATTTAGTCTTGTCGGTCATATTCGAAACGCGTATGACACGGCCCTTAAAACGGACTTCCTGGCCCACATTCATAACGCCTTCCAAAATCCAACCAACAGCAGGTTTTTCATTTAATAAAAGGCAAAGACCGCCTCCGCTTAAATTTCTTGTAACACCCTTCTGAAATTCTTCCTTCACTGCTTTTTTCCCCGGGTTCTGGGCAAATAGCCGGTATTGTATATCCAATAAGCAGTTCATCCTGAAAAAGTTCCGACGCTGGTAAGGCTCCTCTCCGGATCTGGGCTGAATCTTTAATATATGAATATTGCCTGAACGCCTACGATCCAGAACTTCTGCCAGGAATTTGAACATACATTCTTCTCTATGATAGATGACATTCATCTGCGCGCCGGTATGTACAGTATAAATACGGCCTTCATATATGGGTGTTAAAATTTCCATGCTGCCGTCGGGCAGAAATGCCTCAAATTGACTTACCATAACAGGCCCTATCCGCTTGTCATGGCGGTCAAACAGCTCCAGCTCCAGCTTGCTGCCAACGGTTAGTTTGATTGTATCCATCTAGTAAACCTCATATTAATTCACATATTCGATTCTCAAGTTACAATTAAGTTATCACCATTTTTCTGGTACAAGTTGCCAGTATTAATCTGATTATAACATAATTCGACCTTTCATACACCAAAAAAAGACAATAATTTGGAAATATAGCTTTTTGCTCCCGAACCGATCTTTGAATCCGGTTGCGAAAATAGTTTGTCGGCTATTTCCAAAACATTTTTAGTGGCTGTGCACCTGGGGTTATACAGGCTGAAGGGCTTTTGCATTTTTACACTTTTCCGAACATTTTCATCGTATAATATATACCCAATTTTAAAAAGCTTTAATGACAAAAATTTCTCTGAGACAACACAGAGCTTGTTGGCAACGTCCTCAGCCTCCTTCCGGGTTTCAGCCCTGTTGACCAATACTTGAATGGCCTTTTTATGGTCCCGCCTGGAGATCATTTTGACAAGGGCATAGGCATCGGTAATGGCGGTTGGTTCGGGGGTCGTGACCAGAATTACTTCATCGGCCGCCAGAACGAAGCTCATTACATTCTGGGAAAGCCCCGCTCCGGTATCGATAAGAATCACATCAAACATACTGTCCAAAAGGCTGATGTTGCTGACAAACTTTTTAAGCTTTTTGCGGTCCAGGTGAATCAGCTCTTCAACTCCCGATCCCCCGGACAGAAACTTGATATTTTCCGGGCCGTCTGTCAAAACCTCAAAAATACTCTTTTCGTCATGGATGAGATCCAGCAAGGAATATTTAGGAACTATCCCAAACAACACGTCTATATTGGCCAGGCCAAAATCCACATCCAATATGACAACTTTAAGCCCTTTTTTGCTTAAGGCAAGGGCAAGATTAACAGTCACGTTGGTCTTGCCGACTCCGCCCTTGCCGCTTGTTATAGTAATTACTCTTGCCTGTTTATTATCAAAACCAGAACTGTCATCGTTCTGTTCATCTTTTTTCATGTGCACTATTTTTCGAAGCATTTCTGCCTGATCGTTCATGGTATTCCTCCCGCTCCTATGTTTCAAGAGTTCGCTCATATATAGCTCTTCCCGAGAATCCCCGTGACAAGCTGCTTTACATTGGCAATGTCAAAGTCGTCAGGGACGCTCTGGCCGGCTGTTGTATAGGACAGAGGCTTGCCGGTCATATAACGGGCATTCAGTATAGCTCCCGAAACTGAGGACTCATCAAGCTTTGTAAAAAGAAGCCTGTAATTTTTAATGAAGGCGTAGCATTCTAAAATTTCACGAATTGATTTCTGCCCTGTGTTGCAGCTCATAACCAGAAAGGTGTCATTGGCAGGTACTGTACTGACAAGTGTTTTTAACTCATCAAAATGAGACTTGTCCTTGTGGCTTCTTCCCGCTGTGTCAATAAGGATGATGTCATTGTCGGACAGGCGTTCCACCGCCTCTTTGATCTCCGCAGGAGAATATACTACATTCACAGGAATGTTTAAAATTTCAGCATAGGTTCGAAGCTGTTCTACAGCAGCGATTCTGTAGGTATCGGCAGTGATCAGTCCAACCTTTTTCTGCCGGTTCAGCGCAAAATCAGCTGCAATCTTGGCAAGCGTGGTCGTTTTTCCCACACCGGTAGGCCCTATGAATAAAGAGATATGGGGCTTTTTTTCATCGTTCAGAGTAATCGGCTCCGGGTCCCCTAAAAGGACTGTCATGATCCTTTCGGCCAATCCGAAAATCTCATCCCGCGCTAGGTTATGCCCGCCTATCTCTTTAATTTTCTCCACTATTTTTTCAATGAGCTTGGGTTCAATTTCCTGCTCAGCCAATAGTTCTTTTAATGCTGAGATACTTTCAGCAAACTGATGGTTCACCGCCGGGATAAATTGGCTGACCGGTTCCTGCACCGCCGGGCCAAATTGGCCGACCGGTTCCTGCACCGCAGTCTGAACCGGCTCGCCCGACAGTACTTCGGTTTGTTTTTGCAGCTTTGGCGGCACAAAGGTACGCATTGTTTGTGGCGTCTTGAGGGAAGGATTGAGCGCTTCATGTACCCTATTCTTTTCCGATCCGCTGTTGGTCTGAACGGCCCGGTAAATTTCCTTCATCATTTTTTCCATTGTCTCAACTTTATTCTGAAGCTCAGCCATCCCCTGATGTTCTTCTCCGGCCTTATGCGGCGGCACAATTTTATATTGGGGGAAAACGGTCTTTTGTTCTTTATAATAAGGTCTTGGCCTCACATAATCATCATCAATCGCCGCAACCACCTCAACCATCGGCTTTCCGAAAAGGCCTGCCAGCCCCTTCTGCTTAACCTTGCGGCTATGCATTATGACAGCTTCATTCCCAAGGTCCATTTTAACCTTGAGCATTGCTTCCTGCATATCCTTGCATGTATATCTGCGTATTTTCATTCCAAGCGTCCGACCCTTTCATTTGATATCAATTAAATACTGACCATTCCTATTGCGTTTACTTCGAGACTGGGATCCAATTCGTTATAGGATAATACCACCAATCCCGGAATAGCATTTTCGGTCAGTCTTCTAAAATACAGCCTTACCACTGGAGAAGCCAGTACGATGGGCTGCCTGCCTCTTTGTACTAATTTTTCTGTTAGACCGGCCGTATTGGAAACGATACGGCTGCTGATGCCGGGATCCATGGTCATATAGGATCCCGCTTCTGTTTTCTGAACGGAGTCCAGAATGAGCTTTTCAAGCTTAGGGTCCAGGGTAACCACCTCAGCGTTGCCGCTGTTGAGATAAGATTTGGATATCGCCCGTCCAAGCGCCTGGCGGACATATTCTGTCAGCATATCAGGATCTCGGGTGATGGGGGCATAGTCGGCAAGAGTCTCCAAAATCGTTACCATATCACGGATGGAAACCCCTTCACGCAGAAGATTGCCCAAAACCTTCTGAATTTCCCCCAGTGTCAGAAGTTTTG
>DOHN01000158.1:19798-28391 GCA_003535195.1 Ruminiclostridium sp. | reverse complement strand
CCAGTGTCAGAAGTTTTGGAATCAGCTCCTCTACAACCGCCGGATAGCTGGTTTTGACATTATCTATAAGCGTTTGTACATCCTGCCTGCTCAACAGCTCATGGATATGCCTTCTTACCACCTCGGTCATATGTGTGGCAACAATGGAAGGCGGATCCACTACTGTATAGCCCATCATTTCAGCCTGATCTCTTACAGATTCGGAAATCCACAGGGCGGGCAGTCCAAAAGCAGGTTCCACTGTGGGAACCCCGTTAATCTCTTCATCGACGGTTCCGGGATTCATGGCCATGAAGTGATCCAGCATCAGCTCACCGCTGGCCACTTCGACACCCTTTATTTTAATGACATATTGGTTTGGTGAAAGCTGGATATTGTCCCGGAGGCGTATAATGGGCACAATAACCCCCAGCTCAAGAGCCAGCTGCCTCCGTATCATCACAACCCGGTCCAAAAGATCCCCGCCTTGATTTTTATCGGCCAGGGGTATCACCGCATACCCGAACTCCAGCTCGATTGGATCTACCTGGAGCAGGGTTACTACGTTTTCCGGCTTTCGGATCTCTTCCACTTCCTGTTGCTCAACCTTTCGTTCCTCCTGTTTGGAAACCTTCTTTTCAGCTTGATTAATACGGCTTCCAAGGTATATCAGCATTCCTGCCACCAGGATCAAAGACCATTGCCAGAGAATGGGGACGAGCAGAATACACGCGCCGGCGGCAATATAAAGTACTCGTGGACTGTTAAAGAGCTGTTTTACGATATCATCGCCCAAATTGCCTTCGGATGCTGCTCTTGTAACGATAATGCCCGTCGCGATGGAAATCAGCAAAGCCGGAATCTGGCTTACCAAGCCATCGCCGATGGTCAGTATGGTATACCGCTCCATCGCTTCAAAGATGGTATCCCCCTGTTTCCACATGCCCATGATAATTCCGCCGATAATATTGATGGCTGTGGTAATAATGCCAAAAATAGCATCATTTTTAACGAATTTTGACGCACCGTCCATGGAGCCGTAGAAATCGGCTTCCCGTTGAATTCTTTTACGTCTTTCTTTGGCCTGAGTTTCATTAATAAGACCTGAATTTAAGTCGGCATCAATAGCCATTTGCTTTCCGGGCATTGCATCCAAGGTAAAGCGGGCCGCTACCTCTGCTACACGTTCGGCGCCCTTGGTAATAACAAGAAACTGGGCGAGCATGATGATAATATATATCATAAAGCCGACAATGAGATCGTTCCCGCCTACAAACCGGCCAAAACTCTGAATTACCTCTCCGGCCTCACCCCGGCCGATAATGAGTCTTGTGGAAACAATATTTAAAGATAACCTGTAAAGGGTCGTAAACAGAAGCATCGTGGGGAAAGCCGCCATGGAAAGCGCATCATTGGCATAAATAGCATTCAGAAGAATAAGAAAGGATAAAGCAATATTAATGACCAAAAGCACATCTAACAGAAAGTTGGGGATGGGCACGATGATGAAAAGAACTATGAAAACTGCACATACGGCAACCATCAGATTTCTGTTTTTCATGTATAATTCCCCCGGCTTAATTTCTCTTTAGTAACGCATTATAATTTTCTCGGCAGTATATGTCGAAGAAGCATATAATTTGTCTCTTACCATTATTTTATAATAAGTTCAACTGGAAAACAATAGTATGTTTTAATATAGTCATCCACAATATACAGTGGAGTATGAATTTCATTTATTGTTCATTCGGATTTTTTCCTTCCAGCTTGTAGACAAAAGCCAATACTTCCGCTACTGCCTTATACAATTCCGGCGGGACAGCATCTCCCACATCCACGGTTTTGTACAAAGCCTGGGCCAGAGGCTTGTTCTCCATGGTATAGATCTGATTCTCTTTGGCGACCTCCTTAATTCGCTGAGCCATGAAATCAGCCCCCTTCGCGACCACATACGGAGCCGACTTCTTTTGAGGCTCATATTTGATAGCGATGGCCAAATGAGTCGGATTGGTAATGACCACATCAGCCTTCGGCACTTCCTGAAGCATCCGGCGCATAGAAATTTCGCGCTGCTTTTGCTTGATTTTTGACTTGATTTCAGGATTTCCTTCCATTTGCTTATACTCTTCCTTGATTTCCTGCTTTGTCATTCGTATGTCTTTTTCATGCCTCAGCCTTTGAAAGAAATAATCCACTGCTGAAATGGCCAGCATGGAAAAGCATATTTTTATGGCAATATCCAGTGCAGTATTGAGTATATACACAGTGATGGGGCCGATATCCATATCCATCAGCTTCATCATATTGGTAAACTCGGCTTGAATGGATTTCCATGCCACCATGAATATGAGAATCACCTTGGCTATCGATTTTATCAGTTCGAACAGGGACCGGGTGGAAAAAATCCTTTTAAGGCCTTTCAATGGATTGAGATTTGAAAATTTGGGCTTTAAAGGTTCCGCAGTAAAAAGAAACCCTATTTGAACATAGGACCCCAGAGCCCCCATGATCATGGCAATCACAAAGAAAGGGGCCGACATTTTTGCAATCTCCAGTACGGCAAAGGTGGCAAGACGCATGATTTCAGATGAACTGGAAAGATCATAGCTTGATGCCCCGGATACAAAGAATTGAAAAACCGTTTTGCATTCCTGATAGATAAAATTGCCCAGGGCCTTCATTGAAATAAAGATCGCCAAAAGGATCAGATTTGCCGGGAGCTCCCGGCTCTGCATCACCTGGCCTTTTTTTCTGAGGTCCTGCCGCTTTTTGGGCGTCGCTTTTTCTGTTTTCTCGTCATTATCGGCAAATAATTGAAGATCGATGGCATGAAGACCCCGCAAATACGTCGGCCGTGCCTTCCAAAAAGAATTCCATGAAAAAGAGGGCGAAAGTCCCCTCCTGCGTTTTGGCACACTATTTAGTTGAGAGGACGCGCGGGTCCGCTTCACCATCTGATTTCTCCTTATTTTAAAATCCGGTGCCTTTTTGAGCACTCTGCCCCGGAAAAATTTTATGGGCTCCGGGCCTTCTCAATAAATTTATATATTTCCTCATAGGTTCCCTGTACAATGACATTGACGATTCCTTTGAAGGAGCCGATGGTGATAAAAATGATCATCAACCCCAGAATAATTTTAATGGGCATGCCCAACTGGAAAACATTCATCTGTGGCATGCTTTTGGAGATTATTCCGAGGGCCAGATCGGTAATTAAAATAGCTGCAGTTATGGGTGCAGCAATCTTAAATCCAATGACAAAAACCTCCGAAAAGAGATCTACTACCTGCTTTAGCAGAGCACCGCTGAATGTTGCCCCGCCTATGGGAAGAATGGAGTAGCTTTCCGCCACAGCCGAAATCAGGAGGTGATGGGAATCCGTGCCCAGCATTAAAAGCGTGGCAAATATGGCATAAAAGTCTGCCGTAACGGGTACCTGTATATTGGTCATGGGATCATATACGGATACCATGCCAAAGCCTATCCGCATATCAATGAGGTGGCCGGCGATATAAATGCATGAAAAAATCAGATAGGAGATAAACCCCATCATAAGGCCGATCAAAAGCTCTTTACCGATCAGAACAACATAGGAAAAAAGCGTCTGATAGGAAGAAAGGTCCGGAACAGGAACCGAATTGGCCACAATGACGGAAAAAAGAAAGCAGAATCCCGCTTTATAATGGTTGGGAACATTTCTTCTGCCAAAAATCGGCGACAGGTAAAACATTCCTGAAATGCGCACTAAAACAAGCAAAAAAATATTCCAAATATCAATAAGAAAATCAAAGGGTATCGTCATGTATAATTCCTCATTCTAAAATACCCTACATCCCAATGAATCTGATCATGCCTTCGTACATTCTCAATGTAAATTCTTTTATTACGGTCAGCATCCAAGAGCCTAAAAGGAGCATGGACACCAGCATGGCTATAATTTTAGGAACAAAATGCAGAGATTGCTCCTGAACCTGTGTGGTTGCCTGGAAAATGCTCACAATAAGACCCACTGTCAGACCAATCAGCAATATAGGGGCAGAGACCTTAATGATCGTCATCATCGCATCTCTGGCAATATCCAATAAAAATTGTTCCAAACCCATCCCCCTCTTTTCATCAGTTCTATGCAAAGGATCTAATGATTGTCCCCGTCAGCAGGTTCCATCCGTCTACCAGTAAAAACAGGAGAATTTTAAACGGCATGGATATCATGGACGGAGGCAGCATCATCATGCCCATGGACATCAGTACACTGGCTACCACCATGTCAATAACCAAAAACGGGATATACAGCATAAATCCCATTCTAAACGCCGTATTGAGCTCACTGATCATAAAGGCCGGCGTTACAACGGTCAAAGGAAGATCGGTCAGCTTTTCCGGAGCTTCCACCTTTGCAATTCCGGCAAAAAGTGCGAGATCTTTGTCTCGGGTAGAATGAAGCATAAAATCCTTGATGGTGCCCGATCCATTGTCAATGGCCTGCTCAAGGGTGATTTTGCTTTCAGAGAAGGGCTGCAGGGCATTTGTATTAATATCGGTCATGACCGGGGTCATGATAAAGAACGTCAGAAAAAGAGACAAGCCAATTATTACCTGATTGGGAGGAATTTGCTGTGTGCCCATGGAATTCCGGAGAAAGGACATGACGATTACAATACGGGTAAAGGCTGTCATCATAATCAGAATGGAAGGCAGCAGCGACAATACGGTGAGAATTACGAGGAGCTTAATACCTGCGCTGATTTCCTTTGGATCATCAGTGGATTGAATGGTAATTCCGTCGTCAGAAAATGAAATGCCCGGTTCAGCAAGAGCCACCGAGCTAAGTACTATAAAACAAATAAGATTGATTATTAGAAAAACCAATATTTTCTTCTTTCGCATAATACCACCGTTAGTTCTGAAAATTCATTCCTTACTGTGATTTATCTTCTGCAGCCGCTTAATACTTCCCAGAATTCCTCCGCTTTCGGTTTCGGGATCTGCATTTTCTATTTTCTTGCTTAATCCCGAATAATTTTCAAATATTTTTTTAAATTCAAAAACATTGGCGGATTCATCCGAATCCTGTGAACCGATCTCCTGCTCCTCCATTTCAATTTCAGAAACAAGCTGCATACCCTTTTTACTTGATTGAAACAAAAAATATTTTTTCCCCGCTTTAATCAGATAAAGATATCGATCCAGTCCAAGAGGCAGGGTCTCAATGATCTTCATAATTTTGTTTCTCTTGCCGCCTGAAAATCTACTGCCAATAAATTTCGTAGTGCAGTAGCATAATACTAGAACCAGAGCAAATGCAAGCAGAGGAACAAGAATTTCGTAAAACACTGGAATCTCTTCCTTCCGAGAAATCAGCCAAGAGTCTTCTTTACCGCTTCAACGACGCGTTCAGCCTGAAAGGGCTTCACAATAAAGTCTCTGGCACCGGCCTGTATAGATTCTATAACCATAGCCTGCTGACCCATAGCAGAACACATAATGATTTTAGCAGCCGGGTTGGCGGCCTTAATTAGTTTAACGGACTGGATCCCATCCATCTCCGGCATGGTTATGTCCATAATAACAAGATCAGGATTCAATTCTTTATATTTTTCTACTGCCTTAAGGCCATTCTCAGCTTCTCCAACAACATTGAATCCGTTTTTTGTCAGGATATCTTTAATCATCATACGCATAAATGCTGCATCGTCAACGATCAGTATACTTGCCATAGGTAATTTCCTCTCCTGTGAAATTTCACTAAATTAAACTATACCATTAATTTTAGTTATTTTCCATTATATTTCATATTACGACAAATTAAAAGTATTTTAACGCAATTTACAGTCTTTTTGATGGATGGAGAATATCTGTTATTCTCACGCCAAAGCTCTCATCAATAACGACAACTTCGCCCTTGGCGATTACTTTTCCGTTTACAAGAATATCCACAGGCTCTCCGGCGAGCTTGTCCAATTCAATAATGGACCCCTGCCCAAACTCCAGAATCTCCCTGATCTTTCTTGTGGTCCGTCCCAGTTCAACCGAAATTTGAAGCGGAACATCCATTAAAAGGCCGATATTATTCCGGTCAAAATTATCCAATCCCTCGTCAAAGGACTGAAGCTGTATAGGCTGTACATTAACCGGATTCTGGCTAAAGGCCGGTTGGGGCTGCGGTTGGCGTTGGGGTATTTCATAGCCGAACTGCTGCCCGTATTGATTTTGAGAAGGAGGCATTTGGCCTGTCGGCTGGTATTGCGGCTGAGGCTGGATGTGAGGCTGTGGCTGCACCTGAGGCTGCGGCTGGATTTGGGGCTGTGGCTGAGGCTGGGGTATAGCCGCAGAAGACATTTGCCGGGCAGCGGACGGTTCGGATGCGGCAGCCTGTTCTTCAGGCAAAGTCGCTTTTTGACCGTGCTGCAGCAGGTTAGTCGCCAACTCCTTCGCAAAGTTGTATGGCATCACTTGCATGATTTCACTGTCGATAAGGTCTCCTACCTTCAAATAAAACAGTACCAGAACGTAATGGGAGTCATCGTCAATTCTGATGTGCTCCATATCCGTTCCGGTATTAATCAGGTTTGATTCCGGCGGAGAAATATCCACGCGCTTTTCAAACATGGAGGATAACGAGGTTGAGGATGATCCCACCATCTGGTTCATGGCTTCGCTGATTGCGCTTAATTGAAGCTCTGTTAGCTCGCCCTGGATATTTCCGTAACCGTCCCCTCCCATCATAAGATCAGTAATGATTTTAACATCATGCTCTTTGATAATTAAGAGATTAAAGCCCTTGAGTCCTTCAGTATATTGCACCTTCACGGCCACATACGGTTTTGCAAACATTTGGGAGATCTGTTCCCAATTACTTTCCTCAACTCTTGGAGTGGTGATATTGACCTTTTGTCCCAAAAGAGCGTAAAGAGTCGTAGCCGCAGTTCCCATGCTTATATTTCCGATTTCCCCCAGAGCATCTCTTTCTTCGGGGGTCAGAAGATCTGTTTTTTCGTGCACCGAGTCTGAAGCTGTGTCTTTAGGTTCATCTTCAATATTCACGCCATTTAAAAGGGCATCTATTTCAGCCTGTGATAACATATCTCCCATTAGTTTTCCTCCTCCCGGATGATATCTGTAATTTTAACAGCGGTTTTCTTATTGCGGGCACCGGGTTTCCCGTAAAATTTCAGCATATTGCCGACAATCACTTCTATTTTGCCGTCCACCTCTGTATTAAGAGCAATAACATCTCCCTGCTGAAGCATGAGAAAATCATGAACGAGCAGAGAGGTTCTTCCCAGGATTGCCGTTACAGGAATTTTTGTCTCTTCCACCTTCAGCTCTATGGCTTGCCTGCTCTCCTCGGTGGACCCTTTTTCAATAAGGGAGAACCATAGTTTTGTAGAGAGCTTCGGCATCACAGGTTCCAGCGTCATATGCGGAATACATAAATTGAGGAGCCCCTCAACTTCCCCGATCTTGGCTGTGAAGGTGACAAGAGCGACCATTTCATTGGGCGACATAAGCTGTGCAAACTGGGCGTTGGTTTCAATCCGGTCCAAAGTCGGCCGAAGTTCTATTACATTTTCCCAGGGTTCCCGCATAAGGCCCAACATCTGTGTTATGATCCTCATCAGAATGGCCAGCTCTATTTCGGTAAATCCCCTCACCTTTTCCACAGACATGCCTTTTCCGCCTAATATCCGGTCAATCAGGGAATAGGCAATGCTCGGGTTTATCTCCATAATAATGGAGCCGGGAAGAGGGCTGAAATTGACAATCCCCAGCACTGCAGGATTGGCGATGGAGTTGGTGAATTCTGAATACTGCAGGGCTTGAACCGTTTGTACATCAACCTGTACCAGAGTTCTTAAATAACCTGACAAAAAATTGGTCAGAAGTCTTGCGTAATTTTCGTTAATCATCTGGAGTGTTCGGATATGATCCTTCGCAAACTTGCTGGGACGGCGAAAATCATGGTTTCGAATTTTCTTCTCGGCCGTTTCACTGCTGATTTCCTTTACGTCAAGTTCTCCGGTATTGAGCTGCTGCAATAGATTATCTATTTCGTTTTGGGAAAGTATGTCTCCCACTTTTTTCCCTCCTGAGTTACTGCTGTTGAATGATCCACTTATCAAAAACAATTTTTAGAATGATTTTTTTAGCGGGATCTTCAGGATCTTCGCCGATAATTCCGCTAAAGATCGCTTGCAGGTCTTCTCCCGCTTTTTGCATTGCATCGGCCTGTTGGAGCTCATCATAGCTTTTGCTTCTGAAATACTCTATGGCGGCTTGTCTAAAATCACTGATATATAAGTTTTGAAGAAGTTTTTTCCGCTCTTCAAGGAGCTTGTTTTTTGATCCGCCGTTATACACAACGGATATGGAAGCCATCAGAAAGCTATTGGGCTGGTTCTCGGTGCTTTTGATATTGAAGACCGCGTCGCCGCTTTTTTCGGTATCCACCTCACCTTTGGCATCGACCTGGTAAAGGTTAAATCTTGCCTGTTCCGCCGGCGGGACAACCTGTTCGGCCGAGAGCTTTGCCTTCCCCACACCTGCCACTCCCTTACTGTTGAGGGTGGTAAAAAGAAATATGGACATCACCGCCAGCGCAAGAGTAAGAACC
>DOHN01000158.1:0-19655 GCA_003535195.1 Ruminiclostridium sp. | reverse complement strand
CCAGCAAGACTGTGTTTAGTGACTTTCCTTGCAAATACAGCACTCCCTTTTAACAATTGCTTATATGTCATTTATCGTCATTTTCGGAAGAAGAATTAATTGTTCTGTTAAGTATAAATGTTTTTTGCTTATATTCAATAACCTGCCTGACGATATCTTCGACCGGCTCCGATACAATGAATTTTTTACCGTTGGTAAGGGTTATAACGGTGTCGGGCGTGGATTCCACCGTTTCTATCCAGTCGGCATTAATGACAAATCTGGTTTTATTAAAACGGGTTACAGTAATCATAAATATGCCTCCTTATTTAAAAAACCAGGGAGGGATAAACCCTCCCTAAAGTTTTTCGTTCCGTCTGTCATTCGGGAACGAACAGCCCCCCGGCGGGTCCGGCTGCAGATTCATATAAAATTCTGATCAGGTAAAGACAGCACCGTCAATATTAGTGAAAATATTTTCTTTAAGCTCGTTCCGGTTGACGGCAGTAATGACGGTTCTGGCGTCTACATTAACCACAAACGCCATTTGATCCATCACCACCAGCGTATCCTTAACGCCTTTTAAAGACGCCTTGCTCACAGCACTTTTTAACCGGTCCACCTGATCCTTGCTCAAGTTTATGTTTCGAGCCTGTAATCGCATAGCTGCATGCTTGGACAATTTTATTTCCCGGTCTTCTTCAAGCTTTTGATTCAGAATCAGGGCAAATTTCTGTTGCTCCTGAACCGGGCTTTTTGTCCTGGTTGCCTGGGTTTCAGCTGTCTGACTGATATTTTGAATGGGAAGATGATTGATCTTCATGGTTGCCTCCCTCATTCTGTAACTGCCCGTATCAAACAGCTACGCCTTCAAGTTGATCTGAGAGTTCAGACCATAGTAATCTTCAGTAGTCCGGGCCCGGTCATAAAGAGTGTCAGCCTGCACAAGCAAATCACCGGATTCAACAGACTGCCCCGCTGCAGTCTCCTTACTCTCATCGGCATGCTGTTTAAACTGATTCTTTTCTTCGCCGCCTACCGACACACTGAGGCTCTGAACTGAAAGTCCGCTCTTTTCCAGCGCGTCCCTTAAAAGGCCCATATTGCTTTCAAGAATTCCTTTCACCTGTTCATTCTCAGCCGTGATTTTAGCCAAAACCTCACCCCGGTCATGAATAATTTTCAAGGAGAGCTTTCCGAAGCTTTCGGGCTTTAATTGCATTTCCATCTCCTGCTTATTCTCTCCGGCCATCAATTTGACCTTTACAAGCACCTGATCGGTGACATTCTGCGCCGCTGGATCTTGCGGAAGGAAATGAGCGGTTTCTTCCGGCTTTGCAGCCGTGGTCCCCTGCTGCACCTTGACGTCCGGCATTGCATAGGCGGAGGATATGGCATCGGTATCGCCTTTGGCATCCAGTTCGTCCTTGGCTTCCAATTCTCCGTTAACCGGTGCATAGCTCTTGCCGGCATGATAGGGGCCTGCCGCAGGTTCGCTTTTTTTGCGTTCCGATTTGGCCGGACCGGCATCCGTTTGGCCGCTGGCCTCAGCATTTTCAGGATTCAACGTATCTTGAACAGCGGTGAACTTCTGATCCTCAACCGGGCCGGGAAGGGATTGATCCAGCTCAGCAATTTGCCTGTTCAGTCTTTCAATGACCTGACCGCACTGAGCCCTCAGCTGATTGATCAGCTCTTCACCGGAACCTTCCGCTTTCTCAAGCATAAAGCTCAGTTTGAACGGGAGGCCAGAATCCGCCCGATCTTCTGCTGTTTGCCCCGCAAGACTCTTGAGATTATCCATCAGCGCTTTTAGCTCGGAAGACAAATCGACATCCGTTTTTTCAAGCAATGCATACAGTTCTTCACTATTGCCGCTCAGCAGGGATTCTAAAAATTCCGAAGCCGGAACAGAAGTCGGAATGCCTTCAGTCATCTGCTCAGGATTCAGGTCCTGATCCACATCCGGCATGATGCCGTTCTGCTGCGCAGCTAATGCCTCCAGCTTCGCCAGGATTTCCTGCAGCAAAGCCAGAAGGGCTTCCAAAACAGCTTCTGCGTTTTCTTCCTTGACTTTTTTGTCTGTTTCTTGAGAAGTCTTATCTTCGGAGACCGCCTTGGCTTTGGAAGCATTCTTCCGGTCCTCTGTCTTGGAAGCTTCTTCCTTGCCGCACCCGGTTGTTTTGCCCGGCTTCTCTGTGCCGACAATACTAACTGCCTTTTCAGCGATGGCGGCTTCCCTGTGTACCTGGGTTCTGTTTCTTTCCCTGTAAGCATTTGCCTTCATTTTGCCATCCAATATATCCATAAAGGTATCGTTGCTTTTATCAGCAACCTTGGCTGAAGACTTGCGTTCCTGGTTTTTTATACCGGGACCTGGAAGCACCGGATTTAATATATTGTTTTGCGTCATATTTTTCACCTCCTTTCAAAATAGTCCCTTATCCTCAGCGAACCTGTTTTCGATTGGAAAGCAGGTTCGTGATCTCCGCAGCGGTCTCCGCATCCATCTGCTCAAGAATTAAAGCGGCCTTACTGGATTTTAAGCCTTCAAAAATGTCCAGCAGTGTATTCTGGTCTTTTTTGAATAATGCAGACAGGATACCGGCCGCATTATTCGGCTCCATAGATGAAAACGGCTGGGCCAGTTTAAGCTTTTCTTCACTGGTGATATCTTCGGTGATAATTTCTTCATAAATGGCTTCTGCAGTTGCTTTATCAACCTTCTCAAAATATTCCCTAAAGCCCTGGGTATCCCCTTTTGCGATAAGCACTGAAAGCGCTTTTTCGTCCGCCGCCAGCTTGGCCCGCTCCAGCGCGATTGTTTCCAGCGCCGTTTGATTCTCTGCCAGAACTGCTTTTGCGTCAGCATATTCTTTCGACTGCTGCTGCATCTGCTCAATGGTTTCATTGGCCTGATTTAATAGCTCCTCCAGCTCCGCGGTTCTTTTTCGGCATTCTTCATACCTCTTGAGCAGCTCTTTTTCAGTGAGGAATTGCGGATCATCGGGATTTACCGTACGAAGCTCGGCCGGAAGAATGTGCTTGAGTACCGGATTGTTTTCTATTTGCGGACCGACGGACTCCGCCAATCCATTGATATTTTTTTTAACAGCAAAACAAAAAACCCCTATTGTAACCACGGCCACAATCAGCAACGCCAGAAGAATGACAGCAATTGAATGCCATATGCCTCCTGGCTTTTCTCCCTGATTGTTTTCCTGCGGCACCGGGGCAATATCTACTTTTTTTTGTTTTTTTTCTGCCATGAACACTTCTCCCCTAGCCGGTTCTATCCATTTTAGCAGCTTTTTTATAGCTGACAAGCTCGTCAACCCGCTGCTGTTCTTTCACTTCTTCAAGCTTTTTATAATTCTGAAAATCTTTTTCTTTAAGATTTTCCAGGATCTTTCGTTCCTTCATAATTTCAACAAGCTTTTCTCTTATTTTATCGACATTTTGCTTTTCCCGCTTAACCTCTGCTTTCTGCTTATTTTTCCTGTTTTCAAGATGACTCAGATAAGTCTTCAATTCTTTTATTTTTTCGGGCAGGATGATCCCTTTGCAGGCGGCGCGATAGTCGTCGGTGCAAACTGTAATTTTACGCTCAATTTGGAGAAGCTTTGTCTTTTCTTCTTCCAGCTTCTTCATTGCGGCTCCCAATTCATTTTTTACATTTTTTTCGAATTGCTCCTTTAATTCCAGCAGCGTTTGCAATCTGAAGGTAAAGCCTGCCATAAACTCTCCTTTTCAATATGTATCCTGATCAAAGTTCCCGGGACCCGTTAGCAGTCTCCGATTGGTTTTGCAGGTGGGGTTCCTGTTCCCGAACAGATTGATTCAAAAGTTCAATGGCTTCTGTAAAGCTGAAGCTTTCGTCTGTGCCCTGGATCAAAAATTCATTAATCCCCCTGTTCAGATCAATGGACCTGTCTATGTCTGGATTGCTGCCTTTGATATAAGCCCCTACATTGATCAGATCCTCTGCATCCTGATACACAGCCAGATTCCTTCTCAACTCGCCCGCACTTTCTTTATGGTCATTGTCCACCACCTCATTCATGACACGGCTGATGGATGCCAAAACATCAATGGCCGGATAATGGTTTCTATGGGCAAGCTGCCTGGAAAGCACAATATGTCCGTCCAAAATGCCCCGGGCCGTGTCGGTAATGGGTTCATTCATGTCGTCTCCATCCACCAGCACGGTATAAAGTCCTGTAATAGATCCCTGCCTTGATGTCCCGGATCTTTCCAGAAGCTTGGGCATGGCGGCGTACACAGAAGGCGTATAGCCCCTGGTTACAGGAGGCTCCCCGGCAGCCAGGCCGATTTCACGCTGAGCCATGGAAAAACGGGTCAACGAATCCATTAAAAGTATGACATCCTTGCCGCAGTCCCTGAAATACTCCGCAATAGAGGTTGCCACCAGGGCTCCTTTAAGCCTGATAAGAGCCGGCTGGTCCGATGTTGCAATAACCACCACCGATCTTTTTAAGCCCTGCTCCCCTAAGTCGCGCTCCAAAAATTCCCGTACTTCTCTGCCCCGTTCACCGATCAATGCGATCACATTGATATCCGACCTGGCATTCCGGGCAATCATACCCATCAGAGTACTCTTTCCTACGCCGCTTCCCGCAAATATCCCCATGCGCTGCCCTTTTCCAACAGTCAATAGACCATCGATGCATTTCACACCCATGGGAAGAACCTCCCGGATCATAGGGCGGGTCATGGGATTGGGCGGCATATTGTTAACCGGATAATATTTTTCCACCGGCAGGGGACCTTTGTCATCCATGGGATGGCCAAGGCCGTCCAGAACACGGCCCAAAAGGGCCGGCCCCACGCCCACCTGAAGCTCCCGGTCAGCGGCCACTACAAGATTTCCGGGGCCGATTCCGCTCATGTCGCCGATGGGCATCAAAAGAACATGGTTGTCCTTAAATCCCACCACCTCGGCCAGTACGCTTTTATCATTTCTTGATCTGATATGACATAAGGCCCCGATATATGTTTCGGGGCCTTCAGCTTCAATGGTCAGACCAACAACCTTGGTCACTTTGCCCATATAGCGAACAAAATTCTTAGAATCCAGAAGTCTTTGATATTTATTCAGCAATATCCTGTTTTTCATTTTAATTCCATGCTTTTAAGAATGAAGCACATATACCTCCCATCAATTCTCGCCAGGTTCTGCACTTTGAGACAAATTCAAAAAAGCCTGCTTGATATTCTCAATGATGGTATCGCAGCTTCCGTCAACTGAACCGAAGCCTGTATCAATGATACAGGAACCTCTTTTTAAAGTGCTGTCCTTTTTAATTTCCAGTTCATTTAAATCTCCGACCATGGAACGAAGAGATTCTTCATTTTCTACTACAAAATCGTAATCCTCCGCCGAGACTTTTAGCAAAACATGCTCATGGTTGGAGCAGGAGTTTATGGTCTCCCTGGCAATGTCCAGTATGGCTTGCCGGTTATTGCGGATCTCATCTCCCAGCACCTTTGCGGCAATGTTGATAACCAGCTCTACAATTTCCTGTTCAAGGGAGTTCAGTGTATCTTCATATTCCTGCTTACATTGGTCCCGATAGCTTTCCGCCTCGGATAAAAGTTCCTGATAATGCTGGCGGGCCAGAGCCTCGCCCTGCCGGCAGCCTTCTTCCCTGGATTTCTGCTCTGTTTCGGCGAACAGCTCTTCAGCCTTCCCATTGGCTTTGGACAAAATTCTTTCCGCTTCCAGTTCCGCTTCGCGCACCAGTACAGCCGCTTCTTCCTTGGCTTTATATACAATATCCTGACTGATCAGCAGATCCTTGTCCAATTCCCTTTTGTGGACGGGCGCTTCTTCATATTCATCCTCATCATCAAAAAACCGGACAGCGGGCTTCTTAGGCTGATAGGGATTTCCGATATTGACCTGACTGCGCTTATATACGCCATAACCATAGGTACTTCTGTTATACAACGATTTCGTCGCCTCCGCCACGTGATATAATAATCTCTCCGGCATCTTCCAGCTTTCTTATGATATTTACGATCTTCTGCTGGGCTTCTTCTACATCCTTGAGCCTTACAGGCCCCATATATTCCAAATCTTCCTTAATCATATCCGAAAGGCGCTTTGACATATTGTTGTAAATGGCATTCTGCACCTCTTCGGTGGCCCCCTTCAGGGCCAAAGCCAGCTGGCCATTGTCCACTTCCCGCAGGAAACGCTGGATAGATCTGTTATCAAGCTGAAGAATATCCTCGAATACAAACATTCTCTTTCTGATTTCCTCGGCTAAATCCGTATCTTCTATTTCCAGGGTATCCATAATGAATTTCTCGGTGCCTCTGTCCACTGAGTTCAGCACATCTACGATGGCCTGAATTCCGCCCACTGCGGTAAAATCTTCGGTAACAAGGCTGGAGAGCTTCTTCTCAAGAACTCTCTCCACATCCTTGATGATTTCGGGTGAAGTCCTGTCCATGGTGGCAATTCTCTTAGCAACATCCGCCTGTTTGTCCTGGGGCAAAGCGGACAGAACCGCCGCAGCCTGATGGGGCTTTAAATAGGAAAGAATAAGCGCGATGGTCTGAGGGTGCTCACTCTGTATAAAGTTCAAAATCTGCGATGGATCGGCCTTTCTGACAAAGTCGAAAGGTCTTACCTGCAGGGATACTGTCAATTTATTGATAATCTCCATGGTCTTTTCAGTCCCCATGGCCTTCTCCAAAATTTCCTTTGCATAACCGATACCACCCTCGGTGATATACTGCTGAGCAAGGCAGATTTCATAGAATTCATTTAAAACTCGTTCTCTTTCACCGGGAGATACCGCTCTGATATTGGCAATCTCAAGAGTGAGCTGTTCAATTTCATCCTCTTTCAAATGCTTGAATATTAAAGCAGACCGCTCCGGCCCCAGAGTGATCAAAAGCATTGCAGCTTTTTCCCTGCCTGTAATTTCTCTATTCTGTTCACTTTTAACGGGCATCGGGTTTTCTCACACCTCCCGGGCAATCGTTATAGATTCTAATTCCAGTCGTCAGCTATCCAATTTCTTAAGAGCTGTGCGACGGCTTCAGGATTTTGTTGAACGAACTTGTCAATTTGCTTCTTCAGCTCAGATTGTTCCTCCAGATTAATATCTTTTACTTCTTCGATGGTTGTACCCGCAGCACCGGCCGCGGCTTCAGCAGCGGCAAGCTGGAGTTCCTCCGGCACTTCTTTTCGTTTCGGTCTGGCTGTAATAGCCATAACAACCAGAAGGATCAGCATCAGGGCATAGAAGCCATAGCGGTCAAACAATTCGCTGAGCGTGTCGGCTAAAGTAACCCGTGGAGGTTCCGATGCCGCAAGCTTTTGGACGCTGACCGATATGTTTTCGACAGGTATGCCCGTTGCCGCAAAAGCAGTTTGCTTGACCTGTTCCAGGTATTCGTCCGTCAGCCCGGTATTGGCTGCGATCTTTTTGCCATACCACAGGGAGATAGACATGGTGGACTGGTCGGCAATCAAATTGCCCACCGCTTTTTCAGACTTCTCATTGGTCTGATTGAATATTCGCTCTTCCACATTTTGATTTTTTTCATAGGAAGAATTTTCATCACCGTTAAATTGGTAGGTCGGAGCGGTCTGAGGATTCGTATCGGTCCCCGGCGCAGCCCCTGTATTGCCATCTGTAACACTTTCCTCAAGGGTCTCCCTGTTCTTAATAAAGCCGGTGCCCTCTTCATCGGGAGCGAAGTATTTAATGGAATCGCTTTTCAATGTATCAAAATCCAATACCACATTGGCTGAAACGCTCAGAGTATCGAAATAGTCATTTTCCGCGATCCCTACTTTAAAGAAATCATAGACCTTATTTTCCAGCTCGGATTGCCGCTGGCGGCGCATTTCATCCTGGGTATTGGCCCTGACCAGCTCAGGCTGGTCGCTATACCGGGAAAGAAGATTCAAATTTTCATCCACAATGGTGATATTGTCGGACGAGATCCCAAGAGAAGAAGCAACCACCCTTACCGCAGCCTCGACCTGGTCGGCGGTAAGCGCTTTCTTTGTCTTTAACATCACATAAGCGCTGCCCTCCGGCTCGTCATTTCTGACCCAGTAGGTTTTTTCGGGCTTGAAATACTGAACGGTGGCATTTTCAACATTATCAAATTTCTTCAGCTTATATACCAGATCATTGGTCAGATAATTCTTCCAAAGGTTTTCCTTGTCGCCTTCGGTAGCGGTCAAAGACAGCTTGCTCCAGGTATCCGAAAAAGTCACTTCCGGAGATACAACACCTTCGGTGGCAAGATCGAATTCTATATCCTTCTTTATTTTGCTGTCAACAAATATTTGGTTCTCACCCTTTTTGAAGGCGATGCCATTCTCGGTGAGATAGCTGACTACGGGCTGAAGATTTACTTCCTCACTGCTGTCAAAAAGCGGAACATAGTCCACCTTCGAGGTTAAATAAACGGTCACGGCTATGGCCGCAACTAAAACGCCCGCTAAAATATATAAGCGTATTTTTTGACTTTTTTCTAATTTAGACCAAAGATTCTTCATCTTATCAAGAAGTTTTGTAAGTGGCTCCGGCATCGTATCCCTCCTTGAAAAAGGCTTTGCTGCAGTTATTTAATACCTTTATCCTAAGTATCCTTACACCGACATTCTCATAATTTCCTGATAGGCATCCATAACCTTATTGCGTATCTCCGTAACAAATTCAAGAGATACGAGCGCTTTTTCACCAGCTATGAGCACCGAATGGATATCATCGGTTCTTCCTGCTATAAAGTCCTCGGTCATTTTGCTGGATTCCTGGTCAAGACTGTTTACATTCTTCAGGGCTTCCAGCAGAAGGTCTTTAAAGTTCAGCGCTTCCTTGATTTCGCCCGAACTCTTTGCCGGCGAAACATCTATTAAACTGCCGGCAGAACCGATTCCTTGTATATTCAAGAATTACAACACCTCTTTCAATAGATATAAACTCATTTATCTTCCAATTTCAAGAGCTTTTTGCGCCATTGATTTAGAGGCATTCAGCGCTGTGACATTTGCCTCATAGGCCCGGGTTGCAGAAATCATATTGACCATTTCGGTTACGATCTCCACGTTGGGTTTTTGGACTATTCCATTCTCATCCGCATCGGGATGACCTGGATCATATACTTCCTTAAAGGGCGTCTGATCTTCCGCAATTCCGGTTACCCGGACGCCGCCGCCTCCGGCTAGCTGCTCCCCGGCTTGCTCAGACAAGTAGCGAGAAAAAGAGTTCTCCGATTCCTTTTCCTGAAAAACCACCGTTTTTCTTCTGTAGGGTGTCCCTTCAGCTGTCCGGGTGGTTTCAACATTGGCAATATTCTGGGATATAATATCCATACGAAGACGCTGGGCCGTCAAAGCTGAAGCGCTAATGTTAAAAGAACTAAAAAGCCCCATAATCAGCTGCCTCCTTTAATTACAGTCCGAAGTTTCGAAAAATCTCCGTTTATTCTTTGAATTAATGTAATGTAACGCAGGCTGTTAGCGGAAAGCAGGGCCATTTCATTCTCCATGTCCACATTATTTCCGTCGCTCCTATAGGAAGATTCAGCAGGGTCTTCCACAATTCTGATATTGCTACCCGAGAGCTTTGATTGGCCTCGGGAAATTTGCCCTGTTTTCATTTCACTGTTAAGGAATTCTTCAAACCGAACCTCTTTTCTCTTATATCCCGGTGTATCGGAATTGGCTATATTTTGTGAAATGACCTCATTTCTGAGCCAGGATGCATCCAAGGCCTTTTCAAGATTACGATTTGTGAAAAGAAGATTAGAAATCAAATTATCATCTCCTTTAAGGGTTGCCCGCGCAACCTTTTATCCTTTGCTTTCTTTTGAATTTTACAAATAAGAAGCCTTAAAAAATCAGCCCTTATTTACCATCCAATTTGTACCTATAAACGAATATACCACAATATATTGAACATGACAACAAAAGATATGAAAAAATTTGTAAAATTTACACAGATTTTTATTAGATTTGTCGATTATTTTACTTTTTTAACCTGAAAAGCTTTAGATAAGCAAATTACCAGAGAGGCAAAATAAAGTTTTATCACCATAACTTTCTACTTATAAATCGATCATCTCTAGCCATAATAAACATTGAGGAGGTGAGATTAGTGGCAAACAACAATTCAAACAGCAAAACCCAGTTTGACAATATGAAGTATGAAATCGCTGGACAGCTCGGTATTAATCTGAAGCAGGGCTACAACGGAGACCTTACTTCCCGTGAAGCTGGCACAATCGGTGGGAACATCGTTAAGAAAGTTTTCCAAACCTATACCGGTAATCAGTATCCTCAGTATGATACAACTAACAAGCAGCAGAGCAAGTAATTAAGTCATAAGATAAAAGGGGCTGTATCGAATATCGATACGACCCCTTTTTCTCATGGCCGGCGTTTATATCTTCTGATCTTCTTCAACATTCTGATACTTTAAAGTTTCGTCCAAAATGTCATCGCTCTTTTTTTCTTCTTTTTCGCCTTTATTTTTCCGGCCCGGTTCACAGGCTCTTCTGATCTGCTCAATCAGATTCGGAATATTATCCAAAGCACGGTCCAAAGCTGCATGTGGAGAA
Organism: Ruminiclostridium sp.; assembly: GCA_003535195.1. GTDB lineage: Bacteria > Bacillota > Clostridia > DSM-8532 > DSM-8532 > DTU059. The sequence goes on along the minus strand of DOHN01000158.1, from coordinate 9,062 downwards.
GCTGGTATCATTTTAATGGAATTGTTTCTTCCCACAACTAAAAATGCAACAGGATTAATACTGACCCCTGCGCCGCTGCCTCCTGCAAAAGGAAATTCACTGCCTTCATTTTTGCGATTCCCTACATATTCTCCGCCGCCGGCAGCAAAACCAAAAGCGACCTTCGAAACGGGGATGATCACTGTTCCGTCTACTGTCTGCACCGCATCTCCTACAATAGTATTCACATCCACCATCTCTTTTATGCTTTCCATAGCTGTTTTCATGAGTTCTTCAATTGGATGTTCTCCCATAAAATTTCACCTCAAACTTTCTTTTTATTGCCGCGTTTAAATTCTGCTATCACTACTATAATATGGGTGATTTTCGTTCTTAATATGCAGGAAATTCGCAAATCCGGGATGTCTTTATGAAAATCGGGATAAAAATCAAGAATAATGCTTTTTTGAGAAATAAACGGCGTCAATGTACCTATGACACTCCATAATCCTCCATAAAGCAGCGCTGTTTGGGCTGCATCCTTCGAAGCTACTCTCCCTTTTACAGAGACGTCGGATACTTTTATCTTTTTCTTCAGGCGGCTTAAAGTATCCCAGGAAAAAAGAAGTTCGAAGTTTCCGGCCAAAGGACCTTTTTTCCCTTTATGTTTTTTCTTCTGTTTTTCCGAAACATCCTTCTTTTTTTTACACAGAAAGTTAAAGCCCCCTTCCTGAGGACTCCATTCGTACAATGTTAAAATCTTGAAGAACGTAATTTTAACATCCAGATGGAAGCCATCCCCGTCGAAGGAGACTAAAACCACGAAGGATAATCTGAGAAACCATATAATGGCCAATAATAAGACAAATATAATGAGGAAAACCCAGAAAACCATCAAAGTACCTCCATACTCTATGTTTTCCGGGTTTTAGCAATTTATTCCACATCGTCTAATCCAACGGAATATTTTCCATTACTTCCTGGATTTCATTCATTCCAAGGGGAGGAAGATCTTTGATGGAAGAGAAACCGAAGATTCGCAGGAATTCTTCCGTTGTCTTATAGAGCTTGGGCTTTCCGGGGGTATCATCCCTTCCGGCCTCATAAACTAAGTTCCGCTCCATAAGCTTCTGTAAAACACTGTCGCTGTTCACTCCCCTGATCTGCTCAATAAACGCCCTGGTAACAGGCTGATTATAGGCAATAACGGAAAGTGTTTCATAGGCCGCAGGGGTAAGTCCCTGCTTTTTCCTCGCGGCCCCCAGCTTAACGATATACTCGTCCAGCTCAGGCTTGGTGCAGAGCTGATAGCCCTCGTCAATCTCACGAAGCATGATGCCCCGGGCTGAGTTTTGGTATTTATTGATCAGGCTGGTCATGATGCCCCGGGCAGTTTTTTTGTCATAGCCTATAATATCGGCTATTTTTTCCAATGAGACCGGATCGCCGGAAGCAAAAAGGAGAGCTTCTATAATGATTTCCGATTCTGGAACAGAATTCATATTCAATCATCCTCATGAATATTGATGGGTTCCGCAAAGCTGCAGCTGCCGGCGGGCATGATGGTAATTTCCCCAAAGTCTGTGGGCTGCTCAATCTCAGCACGCCCCACCTTCACAATTTCCAGCATGGCCAGAAAGCCTGTAGCCACTTCCAGTTTGCTGGATTTTGTCAAATCATAAAGCCTTGAAAAGCGGATCTTAATGCCCCTTCCCAATATAGTCAAAAGTTCCTTTACCTTGGCCCTCAGAGAAACCTTTTCACGATTGAGGATCCTATGCATTTTTTGAGACACATCATTCATTTTTTCATGATAACGCTGCATTATCTGAATGAGGCAGGACCGCAATATTTCGGGAGATACGTCCAGCTCCACCTCATGGGCGGCTTCAGGAAGGGCTTCCGGAAGCTTGTAATGAACACATTCCCATTGGGTTTCCCGCTGTTTCAGCACCTCTGAAACCTCTTTATACTTTTTGTATTCGACGAGCCTTAAAATCAGCTCCTCCCTGGGATCTGTTTCATCTTCGGCCAGGGTTTCCCTGCTGGGCAGCAGCATCCGGGATTTGATATGGAGCAGTGTGGCCGCCATCACCAAAAATTCGGAAGCAATCTCCAGATCCAATTCCTGCATGGCATTCAAGTAATCCAGATATTGGTCGGTGATCTCTGAAATAGGTATATCATAGAGATCTATCTGATTTTTCTCAATCAGATAAAACAATAAGTCAAAAGGGCCCTCAAAGTTTTCAAGTTTTAGGGTGCATGCATCGGTTAAGGCACTTTTCATATTGACCTCTTAGATCCAGTCAATTTTCATGGCCTTTCGCACATCGGCCATGGTTTTTTCTGCAAGTATTCTAACCTTTTTATTTCCCTGCCTGATAATATCCTTGATATCATCAGGCCGTTTGATCCATTCCTGTCTTCTTTCGTAGATAGGCGTCATGAACTTGGCCACATTTTGAGCCAGCTTCTTTTTACAGGCAACGCAGCCAATTTCACCATCTTTGCACTGGCGCTCCACTTCCTCCGCCTCGGTCTCGGAAAACAGCTTGTGGTATGCAAATACCGAGCAGACTTCCGGATGGCCCGGGTCGGTTTTATGGATTCTTTCAGGGTCGGTCACCATGCTCATCACTTTTTTCTGTACCACTTCAGGGCTGTCTGAAAGAGCGATGGTATTGTTATAGCTTTTGCTCATCTTGCGCCCATCCAGGCCGGGAAGCACCTTCGCCTTGGTTAACAGGGGCTGCGGCTCGGGAAATACCTCGGTATTATATAAATAGTTAAAGCGCCGGGCAATTTCACGGGTGAGCTCCAGATGGGGCAGCTGATCCTCGCCCACAGGCACGTAACCAGCTTTGTATAAAAGGATGTCCGATGCCATTAAACAGGGATATCCTAAAAAACCGTAAGTGGTAATATTCTTCTCTTTCATCTGAGCCAGCTGATCCTTGTAGGTAGGGCAGCGGTAAAGCCATGCCAGAGGAATATTCATGGAAAACAGCAGATGCAGTTCTGCATGCTGGCTTATGCTGCTCTGGAGAAAAAAGGTGCACCGTTCCGGATCAAGACCTGCCGCCAGCCAGTCAACCAGCAGATTGGTGATATTATCCCTGAACCCTTCCGTGTCTTCATATCCCGTTGTCAGAGCGTGATAATCTGCGACAAAGAATAGGCAATCATATTCATTCTGGAGCCTGATCCAATTTTCCAGGGCGCCGAAATAATTCCCCAGATGCATTGCGCCTGTTGGCCGCATACCGCTTACTATAACTGATTTTGTCTCCATTGATTCCACTCCTGTTGATAAACTTGTCATACCCATGTTACATCAAATCCCGCTGTTTTGTCCAGTAGGAAGCCATTCCTGCCTTTTGGCCCGTTATATTCTCAGAATGAATTGCACCGCGGCAGCCATACTGGTATAAATGGGCGTCACAAAAAAATTCAGAAAGTTGCCGAATAAATTATCGGGCAGGAATACTACCAGTGCCAGAAAAGCAAGTCCGATGTATTGCTCAAAGCGTGCAAAACGGTAATAGCTCTCTTCCGGAATAAAGGAGGAAATCAGCCGGGAGCCATCCAGCGGCGGAACAGGGATCATATTGAACACCGCAAGGCTGATATTGACAATAATCAGCGTTAAAAAAAATGTTTCAGCCGTCATAAGAATCCGTACCGCAATATCTGTTTGGACCGGAATCACACCCGCCGAAACAAGCTTTACTATGACACCCCAGACAAGCATGCTGAAAAAACTCAAGACCAGATTTGAAAGCGGTCCCGCCAGGGAAACCAGAATGGTGCCTGTACGGCGGTTTTTGAAATAAATGGGGTTGATGGGAACAGGTTTGGCCCAGCCGACACCTGCCGCGAACATCATAATGGTTCCCACAAGATCCAAATGCTTGAATGGGTTTAAGGTAAGACGGCCGGCATATTTGGCTGTCGGATCCCCCATCTTATAGGCAACCCATCCATGGGAAAACTCATGAAACGGCAGAGCGATCAAGAGAATGGGCACCATGATAATAATATCTTCAAGTGTCAAATTATTCATCTTAAAACCTCAATTTTATAATAAAATTCAAAATCGGCCGGCAAAGCACCATAACCCCCACAATGACCGAGATGACAGAGGCTACCAGCACCGCCGCCGCCCCAATATCTTTTACATTTTTGGCTTTGTCCGAATACTCGGTGGTAACCATATCGGTGAGCTCTTCAATAGAGGTATTGATGAGCTCGCATACCAGAACAAGGCCAATGGCCAGCATCAGAACAGCCCACCTGACCGAATCGATTTTAAAAAAAATTCCCGCGCGCACAACAAGGAGCACGGACAGCAGATGGATCCGCATATTTCTTTCGGATATGACGGCCTGGCGAAAACCGCTGGCGGCATTTTGAAAGCTCTCCGACAATGTTTTGTTTTTTAAATAGTCTTCATTTCCGTTCTTCATATTATTCAGCTTATTCCCTTTTGATGTCCAGCTCCTCAAGAACTTGCTCCTGCTTATCAAACATGATTTTTTCCTGTTCCGCATCCATATGGTCATAGCCCAGCAGGTGCAGTATTCCATGAACAGCTAAAAACGAAAGCTCCCTTTCCAGAGAGTGACCGTAGCTCTCGGCCTGTTCGGCCGCCTTTTCTGTGGAAATCACGATGTCGCCCAGCGAAATGCGGTTGGTCTCAGGATCGATATCCCCGGGTAGAATTTCAGGTTCTCCGTCCACATAGTCCAGAAGGGGAAAGGAAAGGACATCCGTGGCTTTGTCAATGCCCCGGTGCTGCTTGTTTATCTCCTTAATGGCGGCATTATCGGTCAGAATGATAAAGGCCTCGCAGGAATAGGAAAAATCCTCCTTCCTGACACAAAGCCTGACTGCTTTTTCCATGAGCTTAATGGTTTCCTTTGGGATCTTCAAACTCTTCTGACGGTTGTATATGGCCAGTTTCACTGCTTATTTTCCTCCCATCGTTTTTCTGCGCTTTTATATTATATATGCTGTTATCCAGATCAATCAAACTATCTTTCTTTTCCAGATCGGGATATTCAATTCGTTCGTGGAATACACCGCTTAATACCTGCATAAAGCTATCGGCAATGGTGCTTAAGTCCTTCAGGGTCAGATCGCACCTGTCAAGCTGCCCGTCATCCAGTTTGTCCTTAATAATTTTGTGCACCAGTCCTTCAATCTTGCCCTGGGTTTTTTCAGGCATGGAACGGACAGCAGCCTCTACCGAATCGGCCAGCATGACCACTGCGGCCTCCCTGGTATCAGGCACCGGACCTTCGTAGCGGAAGGTCTCTTCCTTCAATTCTTCCCCTTTGTCACTCTGGGAAGCCTTGTGATAAAAATAGACGATCAGGGTCGTTCCATGATGCTGTACGATAATATCGCTGATGATCTTCGGAAGATGATATTTCTGGGCAAGCTCTTCGCCGTCTTTCGTATGGGAGGTAATAACCAGCGCGCTTAAATTAGGGGTAAGCCTGTCATGGGGATTGCTGCTGATCTGATTCTCTTTAAAAAACTGGGGCCTCTTTAGCTTTCCAACATCGTGGAAGTAAGCGCCCACCCGGGATACGAGAGCATTTCCCCCAATTTCTCTTGTGGCTGCCTCAGCCAGGTTTCCGACCATCAAACTATGGTGGTAAGTGCCCGGCGCCTCCATTAAAAGCCTTTTTAGAAGCGGATGGTTGGGATCAGCCAACTCCAGCAGCTTAAGGGGCGTCACGATATTAAAGGTTGTTTCGAGAAACGGCATAATTCCGATAGCCAGAATCATTGAAAACAAGCCGCTGATAAAAGCAAGCCCGCCGTCGTTTAAGAGACTTTCCAGGCTTTTTTTGTTTATGATTCCAGTAAACACGATGATAAGCGCATTGATAAATCCTAATACAACCCCTGTCCATGAGATTTTCCGTCTCTGGGTGGCATTGAACGTAAAGAATGCGGCAAAGGTACCTCCGACAAGGGACATGAGTAAAAACTCATAATTCTCGCTGACCATCAGGCCGAAGCTGAAAGTCAGCATCAAATTGACCGCAACGGCAGGCTCCACGCCCAGAAAAATAGCGATCAGAACCGGGGCAATATAAATGGGCATGAGCAGGTAAGAGAAATCCGGCACAAACTCCCGCATGACCCAAGCAAAAAACGTGGTGATCAGAATGATCACACAAATGAGCCAGATCGAATTCCGGTCACCGAAGATTTTGGGGTGAAAGTTCTGAAAATACAGCAGAGTTAAGAGCAGGAGCAGGAAGATAATGAGAAACACTGCCACATATAGAAGATAATCCGGTTTGCCCTCACTGTCTATGTAGTTGAGCTCCTTTAAAACCTCAAATTTATCTTCAGTGACGATATCATCCTTACTGATAATTCTTTCATCCTTATAAATGATCACCGGGTTTTCCTTGGTATAGCTCTCTATAAAGGCATCCCTTTGGGCCTGGGTAGCCTCTTCGTCAATTTTGCTGTTAGGCTTGATCACCTTATATAAAACATCCTCGGAGAGCAACGCCGGCATGGCGTCCTCCGAAGGAGACTCCAGGCTTTGAAGACTCCGTTGGATTTCCATATTCAGGTCCTCGGCCATGAGCTTTTTCAGGGTCAATCCGGGAATGACCGTTCTGATAATGCGATTTTTTATAGCTTCAAGATCATCCAAGCCCTTTTCGGAAAAAAGCAGCAGCCTGTCAGGCTCGTCCAGCTCAAAAAGAACGCTGTATACGCCTTCCGGATCGTATTGCCTGAAGACTTCGTCGGAGAGGCCATCCTTTTTCGAACCATTTAACTTCCTGATCAGCTGTTCAAGACCGTCAAAGTATTCATAGGCGCCGTTTAGCATATCATTGTTGGCATTGGGGATATCAATGATCACCGGCGTCAGCCCGGAGGCTTTCTTCTCTGCATTTTCCCTGGTTTTAAGCTTATTTTCAATATCCCTAGGAGCCTGGATATCGTAAACGGATACATTACCCACTGCCAGCTTATATTTTTTGGGCGCCGCCTCATAGGCTACCACAGAGGATAATATGAGCCAGGTGCCCACCAGGACTATGATCCTTTGAAACAATTTGCTTCTGAAGTATTTATAAAACTTGGAGTCCGCATGTTTATGGTTTTTCTTAACCATTTCCTCCCCTGCCTTTTGCATCAATTTCATAGGCCCTGACGATCCGCTGAACCAGTTCGTGCCGTACCACATCATGTTCAGAAAGATAAACAAAGCTTAAGCCCTCTACATGGCTCAGTATTCTTCTTGCTTCGTTCAGGCCGGATTTTTTGTCACCAGGAAGATCTATTTGCGTAATGTCGCCGGTAATAACCATTCTGGAACCTGTGCCCATTCTGGTAAGAAACATCTTCATCTGTTCAGGTGTGGTATTCTGGGCCTCGTCCAAAATGATAAAAGAGTCATCCAGAGTTCTTCCGCGCATGTAAGCCAAAGGGGCAACTTCAATAACGCCCTTTTCCAGATTCGTATGATATGTTTCGGGGCCCATGATATGATAAAGGGCATCATAAAGGGGACGCAAGTAGGGATCCACTTTATTCTGAAGATCTCCGGGCAAAAAGCCGAGACGCTCGCCGGCCTCTACCGCCGGGCGGGTGAGGATGATCCGGCTCACAAGCTTTTCACGAAATGCCTTAACAGCGATAGCCACTGCCAGAAAGGTCTTTCCTGTACCGGCCGGCCCGATACCGAAAACAATGGGATGCCTCCGCATCGATTCCACGTATTTTTTTTGGCCGAAGGTTTTGGATTTGATGGGCTTTCCCCGGTAGGTCACACAGACCTGGTCAATGGGCAGCTCATCCATCCTTATTCTTTCTTCTTCCGAAAGCTCCATCAAATACCGGACATTCTGCTCGGTTACTATGTCGCCGTTCATTGCAATAAGCATGAGCTTTTTCAAAAGATCCACGGCCAGATCGGCCCGGCTCTCAAAACCTGTTATATGCAATTCACTGTTTCTGGCGGTTATTTTTACATCCAATTTATCTTCAATCAATTTTATATTTTTATCATTGGTCCCAAATACATTGGCTGTCTGTTCCGGATCAGGCAGCTCAATCAGCCTTTCTACAACTGTATCCAATAATTTTTACCTTCCTTGTGCAATATTCGGTTCAGACGCTAACTCCGCAATGTTTTCCTCGCATTCCAAAACAACCTGTATATGTGTTGGGTTGCCGTCAGTGCTAATTTGCTTCACTTTTTCATCCACTACTTTGCAATCGGGCGGCAGGCACCGGGACAGCTCCGTCCTGGCCATTTCCTCGGCAATACTCACAGCCTCCTCAGGAGTTAAGCTTACTTGCCTTTCTATTATTTCAAAGCTTGTTTCAACCGTCAACCCTATGGGGAGTTTTAATCCGAAGGGTCCCGCCAGAGTCCTGTCATAGGCGGAAACCTCCGATATTCCAAAACCATTCCTTTTGCCCGGGAGCTTCCATTTCCAATCCAGAAATTTTACATAATAGGCCTCATGGGACCTGCCCGACCGAAGCCTTTGAGTATACTGGGGGGATACCGGCTGGGAACTCTCGTACCATGTTCGGGCAATGACACGGCCCAGCGCGTGGACATCCCGGGCTCCAAACTCCGGATACTTGCTCTCAAGCTTCCCCGAAATAAGAAGCTGTCCTTTTTTGACCGTATCTCCCTCTTTCGCTTTAGCCGTGCCTGCATAGACCTCAAAAATCGTAATTAGGCCATCCCGCTTAGCCACAACGTCAAAAGACTCATTGCTATTTATCAGCGGCGGCTTCTCAATGCTGTCTTCAATACTTACAAGCAATTTAACGCCCCGAATTTCAACTCCTGCCCAGGCAATACCATCCACATTCAAAACAATCCGGGAGGCAATTTCCTTGGGATTCAGACCGGCTTTAAAGCTTCCTCTTCCTATTTTCTCCATATTTAATACATTCATAACCTGCGGCACAATTTCCGGGTTCTCAGCGGTTATTTCTATATCCCAAATAATAGAGGTGGAGAGTGAGAGAATAGCAATAAAAAGAAAAAGACCGGCCTTAAAACCCTTCCTTTTTTTGAA